>JAUILJ010000955.1 GCA_030433055.1 Polyangia bacterium | reverse complement strand
AGGCCCTCATCGACCTTGCCGTCGCAGTCGTCGTCCTTGCCGTTGCAGACCTCGGCCGTGGCGTTCTCGTCGACCTGACCATCGCAGTCGTCGTCCTTGCCGTTGCACACCTCGGTGTGGGGCGTGCACACGGGAACCGACTCGCAGCCGCCGGTCGGGAAGCCTGCGGCAGGGCTGCGCGCCAGGCGCGACTCGGTCGCCGGGCCATAGGAGCCGTCTTCCGAGATGGTGTCCCCCGGGTGATTGATGTTCCACAGGCGCTGGAAGGCGCGGATCGCGTCGGCGCGCCCGTCGCTGCCAGGGCAATCGAAGTGCACGGGGTCCTTGGAGCCGAGCCAGACACAGCCCGCGTTCTGCAGCGCGCTGCGCGCCGCGCTCCAGTTCTGCACGTCGAGCGCGCGCCCCGTCTGGTGGTTGCTCTGTCCGGGCTTCGCAGCCAGGCCGCAGCCACCGGAGTAGTAGAGGACGTATTGATCCGCGAGGGTACGAAACGCGCTGTTGATGTAGATGTGCAGGTGATTCGACGCGGACCACAGCGCGTTCCGAGCGCTCGCCTGGAGGAAGGGATAGATGCTCGAGTTGTTCAGGCTGACGTTGGAGTGCGGCGTGAACTTCACGAACGCCCCGGGGCGCATGCACATCTGGGTCTCTGCGAGCTGATCGGAGATCCCGCTGAGACCCGACGTGCTGCACCAGCCTCTCGCCGCGAGGTCAGCGACGGTTTGCGCCTGTGCGTCGGCCGAGAATGAACACCAGGTCAGAGCAGCCGCTGCGAGCGGTAGGAGCGTGCGTTTCATCTTGTATCTTCGAGCTGAACCGGGGCGTGGGAGCTAGAACCAGTTGAAGACCGGCCAGGTTCGCGCCGGTCCCTTCTTGGCGATCCGTCGGTGCTCGAGGATGCGACCCAGGGGGAGTGCCTTCTCGTAGATGGCGAACTCATCCATGCCGCCCTTGAAATGGCTCCCGCTGTCGGTGAACCCGACCCGCAGCTTGCCGCTCACGTCGGGCACGAACACGCTCTCGAGGCTCGCGAGCTTGCTGCCGTCGAGGTACGTTTCCGCTTGGAAACCATCGTAGTTGATCACGAGGTGGTGCCAGTCGGTGTGGCTCGGGTGCTTGTCGGGGTTCACCAGCTCATGGTCCTCCCCCATGGTGTCCCGCAGGTTGACGTAGATCTCGCCGTTCGAGTTGATCACCGCCGCCACGCCGAGGTCCTCGCCGTCGCCAAACGCCAGGATGGGGAAGGTCGGGGAGTCTTCTTCGCCGAAGGTCGTCTCCGGGAAGCTGAACCACAGCTCGATGCCGAGCCCTGCGCTGGAGTCGATGCTGCCCGCGGTCACCTCCACGCCGTCGTCCTTGCCATCGAAGGCCATGGCCAGATCTCCGTCGTCCGCGAGGGCGCCTGGGCTGAGCGACTCTGCGTCTCCCATGCGCGTCCCGCTATGCCCTTGGCCCGAAGCGTCGCTGAGGTTGCCGCTGACGTCGGCCAGGCGGAAGTAGAGCCCGGGAGTGTCGGTCTCGACCTCTGACGCATAGGGCTGAGTCAGACACATGCGGTTCGGTCCAGTCGCCGCGCAGCGTCCCGAGGCGTCGCAGAACTGGCTCTCGCACTGGGCGTCGCCGGAGCAGTCCCAGCCGTTGGCCTTGAGCGGGTTGCAGTGCCCCGTCACCCCAGGCTTCCAGCCGCTCGCGTCGCACCAGGCGTCCGCGGCGCAGTCGAGGGGGTGAGAGCAGATCCCGTTTTCCCTGGCTTCGCAGCGGCCCCGCGCCTCTCCCGAGGCGTTGAGGTAGATCTCGCAGCCCAGCTCGCTGGCGCAGGACAGAGACGCGAGCTGAAGGCCGCTCTGGTTGGTGCTCTCCGGGGTGCAGCTGGCTCCGTCCACACCGGTGCCCTTGAAGATCGCCACAACCGACGCGTAGTCGACGCGCTCCTCCCAGCAACCGTTCGCCGAGCCGCGCAGCTGATTCACCAGGGAAGCGCCGGCTTCCGCGTCGTAGCCGGTGCGCGGATCCTGAGCGAGCTTGCCCAGGCCGCCGCGGCACGCCGCGAGCTGAGTCGTGGTGCAGGACGCCGGCTGGGTGTCGTCCTCGCCGGTGCCGGGCCACGCCGTGGGCGCGTCGCAGCAGTCGAGATCGGCGTCACACGCGATCGCCGCCAGCTCGTCGCACAGCTGCTCTGCGGCCAGCGTCTTCAGCGGCTCGCCGCCGCTGCCGCCGTTGTTGCTGCTTCCTCCTTGCCCTCCGGTACCCCCCGTCTCTGCGGAGGCCCCGGGGTCGTCACCAGCGGCGCAACCCACGAAGGCCTGCGTCAATCCGACCAGAACACCAGCCAAAACCAAGCGTCGCATCAGTCTCTCCTCGTCCCTTTCGCGCCGACTCTGCGGCGCCGTACCAGCCCCCAAACCAGGAGGCCCATCATCGAAAGCCAGGCGTGGCCGTGGCTCGAGCGCGTGCCTGCGCTCAGGTTGCAGCTCGAGGGGTCGCCGGGATCAGTCGAGCCAGCGCCCGAGTCCCCGGCGCCTCCGCCGTTTCCGTGCGGCGATCCACCGGCCCCGCCGCCGCCTGCGCCCACGTTCCCACCTCCGAGCACGCCGCCGAGGCGGATGGAGTGGTAGCGCTCGGGCAAGTCCCAGCCCGCGTCGTCGGACCACTGCGGGCCACTGAGCTCCCAACCGAAGCCGCCGCCCTCGTAGGGCCAGCACTTGATGCCGTCGGTGGAGCGGCCACAGATATCCGCGCGGTTATCTCCGTTGATGTCTCCGAGGCGCAGCGTGCGGTAGTTCTGGGGGAGAGACCAGCCGTCGGTCTCTGCCAGCGCCGGCCCCAGCACTCGACGGTCGAAGCCGGTGTCGGTGGCGAGCCAGCAGTCGAGGCCCTGCTCGCTGCGCACACACACGTCGCTGCGGCCGTCGCCGTCGAGATCTGCCATGCGGATGGACGCGAGCGCGGTGCGCGTGTCCCAGGTGGGCGAGGGCAGAGCGGGTCCGTCGAGGCGCTCGGAGAAGCCGGTGCCATCGAAGAGGTAGCAGCGCAGGGCTTCGTCTTCGCGGGCGCACAGATCGCCGCGGCCGTCTCCGTTGACGTCCGCGAGGCGGATGGTGCTCCAGCTGT
>JAUILJ010000954.1 GCA_030433055.1 Polyangia bacterium | reverse complement strand
GCGCGGCCTGGCGCGATCCGCGCAGCTGTGTTTCTTGCTGGGCGGCGCCGGGCTCGCCCTCGCAGAGCTGCGTCTCCCTGCCGCTCGCCTCAATCAGTTCCCCGGGGAACTGATCTACAGTGCCAGGAGCGACCGCCAAGAAGTGGTCGTGACGAGCTCGCAGGATGCTTTCTTGCTGTTCGTCGACGGACAGCTCAAGCGCACCCAGATCGACGGCTATCGTCACATGGAAGCGCTGGTGCACCCGGCCATGCTAGCGACCCCGGGCGCGAGTCAGATCCTGCTGCTCCACGGGGGCACCGGGCTCGCCGAGCGTGAGATCCTGCGCTTCGAAGACGTGGAGAGCCTGCGCGTGGTCGTGGACGACGCAACGCTCCCGTCCCTCGCCAGGCAGGCTACGTGGCTAGCCGAAGCGAGCGATCACGCGCTGGATGATCCGCGGGTGCAATTCGAAGTCGCCGAGGTCGCCCCCTGGGTCACCAACGAGAGCGACGCCTATGACGTGATCGTCGCTGATCTGCCTGCCCCCACTCACTACGAGTACGGCAAGCTCTACACGCGCTTCTTCTTCGAGAGGCTGGCCGAGCTGCTCACCGAAGACGGCACGCTGGTCGTCTCCGCACCATCCGCATTTGCGGCGCCGGAGAGCTACTCCAGCGTGGTCTCTACGCTGCGCGCCAGTGGCCTCAACCTGCTGGAGTACCGCGTCGGCATCCCGCTCATGGGAGAGCTCAGCTTCATCCTGGCTGGAAAGCGGGAGCTGCACCTGCCCCAGGACGACATGAGCCTGCTGAAGCCTGGGACACGCCAGCGCTACCTCAACGCTCGCACGCTGGAGCAACTGTTCGTCCCAAGCCCGGACACGCGCGCGCTCCCCGCGGAGCCGAATCTGCTCTACGAGCAACCGATCGTGGACGACTTCCGCCACGAGCTCGGCATCGAAGCGCCGCACGTCGCAGCGCCAAGAGAGTGACCCGTTGACGTCAGCGCCAGCCGTCTGACACGTTGGCGCCGTTCCTCGCCGCTTCGCGAACATCGACTCTCGGCTGCGATCCTCCAGGGATTCTGGGTGTTTTTCTGGGGGTGAGGCGGCACCGCACTCCAAGGCTCGAGCTGGCACCAGCGTTGCATTGTCCCGGGAGAACATGAGTCACGGCATCTGGG
The DNA here is from genome assembly GCA_030433055.1 of Polyangia bacterium. GTDB lineage: Bacteria > Myxococcota_A > Polyangia > Polyangiales > Polyangiaceae > JAHBVY01. Next base: position 1,955 of record JAUILJ010000954.1, on the reverse strand, counting down.
CAGCAGCTTCTGGCGCAACAGCGCAGATCACGATGGTCGACGTGATCGCGAACAACGCCGCCAACGCGATGACGCCTGGTTTTCGCGCCGACCAGGCGCTTTTCCGCGAGGTGCTGGATCGCGCGCAGGTTGGGAAGCCCAACGCTGCAGTCCGCATGACCCGACTCGATGGCGTACGCCCCGACATGACGGTGGGGCAGCTGAAGTACACGGGACACCCGATGGACGTCTCGATCAACGGCAAGGGATTCTTCGCGGTGCGCACGGCCACTGGTGAGATGTACACCCGCGCTGGGAACCTGAAGATCGACACATCAGGACAGATCGTGTCCTCCCGTGGGGACGCCTTCCTCAGCACGACGCGTGAGCCACTGCGCGTCGATCCGACAGCGAGTGACGTACGGATAGGCAAGGACGGCAGCATCCTGGTCAACGGTGAAGACAGCGGTCAACGCCTGCTCGTCGTGGACCTGGAGCAGACCGCCGGACTGGTGAAAGAAGGCGACAGCTACCTGCGACTGGAGGGCGGCGCGCGACCGATGGGCATCGAAGCCAACCTGGAACCCGAGAGCCTGGAGCTATCCAACGCTCCTCCCGTCAAGAGCATGACCGGCCTGGTAACCGCGACGCGGCACTTCGACATGATGGATCGGGTGATCCAGGCCTTCAGCGAGATCGATCGCAAGGCCGCGGAAGAGATCGCGCGCCGTTGACGAGCGCTCGCGAAGTGCTCGCATACCCGTGTGGAATCAACGCTCCGTGGGCTGCGGTGTGGTGCTCCCTTCACACCGCGCAAACTGCAACGCGGCGTGAATTCGCGGCTGAAGGAAGCTGAACCTGCCGGCTCGCGAGCCGGTGCGTCAGCGTATTCCCACACGGAGACGCGGCCGAGCGGTTCGAGTCCAGACACGAGCAGAAACCTGCGTTGCCTGGCCCCGAGTCGCGTGATAGCCGTCCCCCGCTGGTTCACGAACCAGCCTTAGCCACTACTTTCAAGGGGACATCATCACATGGTAATGAGGACGACTGCAGGCGCGCTCGGCGGAGCTTCCACAATCACGGGCCTGTGCGCGGCAGCGCTCACGCTGCTGGTCGCTGGGAACGCCGCCGCGGACACGCTGGCGCCAGGGGGCAACTCCGTGGGGAAGATCACCCGCGTGTCGAAGGGCGTAAAGGAACTCAGCCTGGAGACTCAGTTAGTTTTCCACTCGGATACGAACAAGAACGGCGAAGGCGACGAAGACGACACCACGACTACCAATCTCGCTTTGGTGGGGGCGCCCGTATTCCGCTACTTCCTGATCGACAACCTGAACCTGGGCCTGCATCTGGGCGGCTTCTACAAGAGCGCCTCGGCCAAGACCGGAGACGTCGAGACCCTGAAGACCAGCGACGCGGGGTTCTTGGGCACGCTCTCGGTGAGCTACAACGTGAGCCTCGGAGGCGGCATGTTCATCGCGCCGCTCCTCGGCGGTGGGTACTTCGCGGGTAGCCGCGAGGTGACGACTCCAGGCGTCAATGGGGCGGCGGATCTGGTGATCCGTTCTTCACTGAGCGGCGGCGTCGGGCGCGCGGGCCTCGGCCTGGTGTTCTACCCCAGCTCCCGTTTCAACCTGTTCGCGCGCCCTGAAGCGCTGATGTACTTCGGCTCCGCGAAAGAGAAGGACGAGGCGCGGCCCGCCGGGGCGCCGGCGGTCGATCCCGATGCGCACTCGTTCACCACCATCGACGCTGGATTTACCTGCGGAGCCAGCTACATCTTCTGAGCCAGGCGTCCGGCCACGCATCGAAACTCCAAACGCGAGGGCCGCCCGGAGCTCGCTTCAGTTCGTCAGGTGACGGCTGCTGCTAGGCTCTGGGCGGTGGACACCAACCATGCCCTCCGCGCGGTCTACTCCAGTCGACGCTGGATCATCGCAGCCGACAACCTGGTCTCCGCGGGCCGCCTGGGAGAG
>JAUILJ010000953.1 GCA_030433055.1 Polyangia bacterium | reverse complement strand
GATCAGCGAGTGCGCTCCCCAGGCAGCCAGCAGCACGAGCATCAGCAAGGGAAACCAGCGCTGAAGGCGCAACGCCGTGCCTGCGCGGCTCTTGCGCAGCAAGCGAGCGACCTGCGAGGAGACCAGCTCGACCAGCAGCAAGCCCAGGCCGACTCCGACTCCCCACGCGACGTAGAGCGCGGTGGATGCGCTGAGGTGCCGGCCGAGGTTCACCTGCTGCCAGTCGTGGCGCGCCCACACGTCCGCCAACACGAAGCACAGACCCGCGAGGGCACTTGCCGCGACGAGCCGGCGAGCGCTACCCACCCAGCTGGGCCAAGAATTGGACTGATCTACCGCCATGATGTCGAGCGCCTCGTGTAGCACCGCGTGTGCCAAACGTTCCGGAACTGTAACAGACAGCCCTGGACAAATTGGAACGACTCGTTCAAGTCGGGGGCGGCCGTTTCTGAGGGTTTTGGGGGTTAGGTCCCCCGAAAAGACAACGCAAAACGCCGCGAGCCTCGAAAGGCGCGCGGCGTTTGCGGAAACACGTCGCTTGGGTTGCTCAATCACGACGAGGCGGCTTGGCCCCGCACAGAAGCTCAGTCGGCGAGCCGAACATCGACTCGTCGGTCCTGGGCGTAGCTCGCTTCGTCGCTACCCGTCGCGTCAAGCTCACCCCGGGAGGACGTCGACACTTGAGCGCCGCTGAGCTTGCGTGCGACCAGCACGCTCTTCACTCCACCCGCGCGGCGCCCGCCCAGCGTCATGTTGTACTCTTCGTCTCCCCGCGAATCCGCGTGGCCGACCAGGAGCATCTTCCGCCCCTTGAGTGGACCGCTCGCGAAGCACTGCGCGAGCTTGCTCAACACTGGGTAGTCGCCCTGCTTCACGTTCGCCGAATTGAAATCGAAGTGAGCGTCCGAGGCCGCGATTCCGCATGCCTTGAGGATCTTGTCGTCGATGCTCAGCTGGGTGGGCGCGGCGTCCTCTTCCGCCGAGGCTTTGGGCCCGGCAACCTGAGTGGACTTGGCGCCATCCTGAGTACCGCCGCTCGGGGCAACGGGAGGATGGGGATCGGAGCCGCACGCCATCGCGAGCAACCCCATGGTGGAGGCAATCAGTAGGTTCTTCATATCGTTGGGCTCATGCTGCTTGACGGAGGCGCTCGCCGCTCAGAACGTTGAGCGAGAAGACGTTTCCCCGTGGCACCTGCGGTGCTCCGCCGGTGCGCTGATGTCGTTCGTGCCGAAGCGGCTCGCCTACCACCTAAGCACTTGGCGTGCCGGATCCGCCAAGCGCCGCCAGAGCGGAGAAGTGGGGCCAAAACGAGCCACTCCCGCGATGGGTGCGCAAAGCCGTCGCAGCGTGTGACGCGCCACGCGCAGCCCGTGCACGGGCTCACCCAAGCGACACGCAGAGCGCGCGGAACACCCGGTCGGTCACATCGGGCACGCCGTGCCGCCGCGCGAACGCCTGATTCAGCTCCAGCTCGAGGCCAGCGTAGGCTGGCCCTAGCCGCGCGCGCAGAGCCGTCGGTAGTCCATCCGCCACGCCTCGATAGGGGTAGTTGCGGCGCACCCGGCAGTCTGGCGTGGCGAGCTGCTCTCGTAGCTGCCGAGCTAGCGCAAGCTCCGATCGACGTCGCGGGTCGTACAGCAGGCCGATGTCGGCGTTGCGTCGCTCGCCGTCGAGCACGGGGGTGAAGGAGTGAACGGCCACGTGCACCGCCCGACCATGCCGTTCGAGCAGCGCGCTCGCCGCGTCGCTCACCCGGGCCCAGTGGGCCGCGTGGAGCTTGCGCAGCCTTTGCTTGCGCCCCTCGTCGAGCGCCCGAGTCCATGGGGAAAACACTCCACGGTGATGGGGGCTCCGATTCAGATCGACCACCAGGCGCGAGTACCGCCCCGCGATCAACGGGACGGAGAACTCACGCGCGAGCCGACGCGCCACCTCGAGGGCGAACGGGTCCCAACCCCGATGGGAGCGCAGGATGTCCTGAGCGCCGACGAACTGCGACGTGAGCGCGGCCGGAACGGCGTGGCTGGCGTGCTCGCAGGTCACCAGCAGCGGCAAGCCACCACCCGCCACGACTCAGCGAAACCCTCGGCCTTCGCGCAGGCACTCGCAGAGCTCCAGGAACACATCCCCCAGCACCGCGCGGTTCGTACCACTGCGCAAGCGGCTCGCGATGCGCTCCGCCAGGCTGCCGGCACTCAGCAGGAGCTCCACGGCCGGAGCGGCTTCGGGTGAGATGGGGAGCGCTTCGGCGAGTCTCCCCCAAACCCGACGAGCAGTCATCGCTGGGCTCTGCACCCCAAACAGTTCGAGATAGTCCGCTTGGTCGATGTACGCCTCGGAGCCCCGTTCGCCGCAGGACAGGAAGATCTCCTCCAGCGCAGGTGCTTCCCAGGCACGCTGCTGCGCATAGCTCGACCAGCGCTCCTCGACCATTGCGCGCACCAGCTCCGCGACGAGGCCTGCGACGGCGAGATCTTGGGCCGGGCACTCCTGGAGATCGAGCACGCGGATCTCGATGCTGTCTCGCACGAAGCGCGCGATGGCGCCTCGAGCGTTCACCCACTCGGGCTCCAGCACATCGTCCGCGTGATGCGCGGCCAGATCGCTGGCGATGGGCGCGAGGATGCGCTGGCGGTAGGCGGCCTCATCGAACACTGGCTCTGGGATCACCCGACCGGTAACCGAGCGAATGTTGCTCGCATTGCGCCGGTAAAACTCCAGTCGGTTGTCAGCGATCCCGTTCATCCTCCCCTCCACCACGGGCGACGACGCCGCGAGCGCGGGCAGCAGCGGGAGCACCACTCGGATGGCGGCGTGCAGGCGACCGAACTCGTCATCGCCCTGGTAAGGCAGGTTGATGTGCATGCTCTGCAGGTTGGACCAACCGTGTCCCTTGCAGCCGAAGAGCCGATCGAACGCACGATAGATGTCGTTCTGTTCGTGTGGCCACAGCTTGGTCTCTTTGAGCGGGTCCATCCAGGGGTGCATCGCCGTCGGCATCAAGCGCGCCCCGAGCGGCGCCAAGAGCCCCTCCATCACCTTTATTTCCTCCTGGAATTTTTGGGCGAGGCCCACCAGGTTCGGCTCTGGCCGCGATGTCTTCGGCTCGACGACGT
>JAUILJ010000952.1 GCA_030433055.1 Polyangia bacterium | reverse complement strand
TCAGCGTGCTCCGCCGTGCGAGCCCTCGGGGCCTGCGCGGGCGGACCCAAGCTTGGACCGGCGCGCCTCACCCCCGAACCCGCTCGAGGACGCTTCGGTCAGTCCAGCGCGCGCGGTTGGTTCCGCGCAGAAAGGCCTGCCGCGGCGCGTCGTCTCCGCGCCGAGGCCAGGGGGAACGACGGGGTGGATTCATGCCGCGAGGACGCCATGGGATTGATGGCGCTGTAAACTGGGAGCATCAGCGGAATGGCTGAGCCGAGCGAGTGGGCGCGCTTGCGCTGTGAACTCGCAACCTAGAAAGATGCGCGTGCTTGGGAGCCCTTCCCAGAGCCTGCCCTCACAAGAAAGCGAGCGAGCCAAGGTGCGGAAGATCCTGCACATCGAGGACGATCCTGCGAACCGACTGCTGGTCAGGAAACTGCTCAAACCGGCCGGTTTCGAGGTGGTCGAGGCCGAGGATGGCATGGAAGGGCTGCGCAAAGCCCGCGAGGAACACCCCGATCTGATCCTGGTCGACATCGCGATCCCCGGCATGGATGGCTATGAAGTCACGCTGCGCCTGCGCGCCGAAGAGGCGCTGAAGCAGGTGCCGATCGTGGCCATCACCGCCGAGGGAAACCGGGACACCAGCCTGGCCGTGGGCGCCAATGGGTTCCTGCAGAAGCCCATCGATGCGCGCAGCTTCGCTGATACCATCGCGGGCTTCCTGGGAGGCCGGCGCGAGCACAACAGCGCCGAAGTCAGTGGCGAGCATTTGCGCAAGGAAAGCCAGCGCATCGTGGGTCACCTGGAAGAGAAGGTCGCTGAGCTGTCTCAGGCGAACCTGCGGATGGTGGAGCTCGATCGCGCGCGCAAGGAGTTCTACCGCAATATCTCCCACGAGCTCGCGACGCCGATGACCCCGATTGTGGGCTACGTGCGCATGCTCCGCGACCATGAGCTCGGGCCGCTCACCGGCACTCAGGAGAAGGCGCTGCGCACCATCGACGACTGCGTGGCCCGTCTGCGAGGGCTGATCGACAACCTGCTCGACGTCACCGGAATCGAGACGGGGCGCCTGCGCTTCATGCATCGGGACTACGACATGAACGAACTGGTGCGACGCGTGGCGACGCGTGCCCAGCACGCGTTGCGCGAGCGCCACCAGGAGCTGCATCACGAGTTGCCTCGCGGAAGAATGCCCGGCTGGGGAGACGCGGAGCGCCTGTCTCGCGCGTTCGGCCAGCTCCTGGACAACGCGATCAAGTTCACCCCGGAGGGCGGGCGGGTCGGAGTGCGAGTCCAGCGCCTCGATGGAGAGTTCGAGATCTGCGTCGCTGACACCGGCCCGGGCGTGCCCCGCAGCGCCCTCGCGAGGCTCTTCGATCCGTTCTATCAAGTCGACGGCTCCCCCACGCGGTCGTTTGGCGGCACGGGGGTCGGGCTCGCGATCGTCCGCGGGATCGCCCGGGGCCACGGCGGTGACGTGCGGGTCGAGTCGCCCGCCCACGTGACCCTCGGAGGTGCTGAGTTCACCGGCTCCGCCTTCTACCTTCGCGTGCCCGAGCGCGCGCCGCTGCTCGCCGACGAAGACCCGAGCGATCAGCCCCTCGCTCAGAGCGGCACCTAGGCGCAGCCTGGGCGCAGCGGACCTGTGCTAGCTAAGCGCGTGGCGACGCAGCAGCTCTATCTCGATTGGAACGCGACCACCCCGCCCGCACCTAGCGTGCTGGAGGCGATGGATGCAGCGCGCCCGCTCGCGTGGGCGAACCCAAGCAGTGTACACAGCGCGGGGCGGGCAGCCCGGCGGCTGGTTGAAGACACTCGAGAGCGCCTGGCGGTCCTGCTGGAGCTCCATCCTCGCGATATCGTGCTCACCGGCGGCGGAACCGAAGCCAACAACCTGGCCCTGGCGCACGCGCCTGGGCTTGCGCTCAGCCGTCTAGAGCATCCGTCCGTCGTGCGGGTGGCCGAGCAGCTCGCAGACGCGGGCCGCCCGGTGGCCTGGCTCCCGGTGTCTCCGAGCGGCCAGATCGAGGTCGACGGAGTGCGGGAGCGCTGCCAGCACCTGCCGGCGGGCTCCTGGCTCGCGGCGATGCTCGTGAACCACGAGACGGGGGTGGTTCAGCCGCTGGAGGCGCTCGCCAGAGTTGCCCAAGGCCTCGGCCTGAAGCTGCACTGCGACGCTGTCCAGGCGCTCGGCAAGGTCGATCTCGCGCCTTTGATCCATGCGGATTCAATCAGCGTGGCGGCCCACAAGCTGCGGGGGCCCAAGGGGGTGGGCGCGCTGTGCCTACGCGCGAACGCTGAGGGCGTCGTTCCGGTGCCGAGGCCGGTGCTGCGTGGAGGCTCCCAGGAGCGAGGGTTTCGCCCAGGCACCCAGGATGCGGTGGCGATCGCCGGGTTTGGTGCGGCCCTGGAGCGCTTATCGAAGCATCAGGAGGGGCTGGAGGGGGTGAGGGAGCTTCGGGATGGCCTCGAGCGGGCGCTGACGGCCCGCGCGCAGGTGAGCGGTGCGGGCGCGCCCCGAGCGCCACACGTGAGCAACCTGCGCTTCGCCGGCTGGCGGGGAGATGAGCTGGTTGCCGCGCTGGATCTGGAGGGGATCTGTGTCTCCGCAGGAAGCGCGTGCAGCGCCGGGACGCTGGAGCCGAGCCCTGTACTCGCCGCGATGTTGGGGCCCGAGGCGGCGTCGAGCGGCGTGCGCTTCAGCCTCGGTGAGGACACCCAGGCGGCCGACATCGAGCGGGTCATCCAGGTGCTGGGGCGCCTCGTATCGGGCGACTGACTCACGCCTGTTCAGTTCAAGCGCTACATGAGGGTTTTGATCGAAGATCAGAGCCGACGCGAAGCCTGGCGTCTAAGTCTGCGAAAGCAGATCGTTATCTCTCGCCAGAGCCCCACTCGCTGGCGATTCCATTGAATGGAACGGATGGGCGCGCTTCTGTGCGGCTGTTCAGCGTCTGCGAGAGGGGGACCGAGGCGTTCAGGCTCGAGTCAGCGAGGCTTGAAACAATGCGATCCCCGCGGCAACGGAGACGTTGAGCGAGTCGATGTGGTGGGGTCGGAGTAACTTGGCGGTCTGGGTACAGGCCCTTCGTACTTGCTTGCCAAGGCCTTCGTGCTCCGCCCCGAGGACGAGGAC
>JAUILJ010000951.1 GCA_030433055.1 Polyangia bacterium | reverse complement strand
TGCGCTGAACACCGCGTTCGCGTTGAAGAACTGATAGGGGTTGTAGTGGGGTTTGGCATAGCACTTCGACAACCCCGCCAGCGCGGAGTGGTGCTCGCCCACGGGTTGCGCGATCTGGAGGGCGCTTGCCATCTCCCTCGCCGTTTCGCCTCGCGCACCGTTGAGCAACATACTCAACGCGATCGTGATGCTGGAGGGGGACAAGGCGACGTTGCCCTTCGCGGCGGCGAGCTGGGTGTAGAGCGCCAGCGCAAACGCGTGGTTCGAGGTCACCGCCGCTCGCACGTTGGCGAGCTCTGGCTGCTTGCAGCTGGGGCTCGTGGTCCACGGCGCATCCAGGTCCAGCGGCGGCGGGGGAGGGGGCGCTTCGCTTGGGGGTGAGGGAACACTCCGAGCGCTCGAGACCTCCGGCTCAGCTGCCGGCTCAGTGGACCCAGGCGCTGCACCGAGCGCAGGCGAGGTATCGGGCGCTGAGCGCGCGGTTGGTTCCGCGGCGCGCGCGGGGGGCGGCTTGGGGCTGGCGGAGCAGGCGACGAGGAAGCCTGCGAGAGCGAGGGGTCGGATGTTCATCTAGATCCTCCAGGAAAAGGAAAGGAGAGAGCCCAGGAGACGGCGAGCTGTTGGACGGCTGACCCTCTGCGCTGGGTCCATCATGCGAGCTTTCATCGGAGGATCTGGCCAGGTCTAACGATACGCTTTGCCCCTACACCCTGCGCGCCAGGGACTCTGCGGGGGTCTGCCTTTGCCCTGCAGCGGTTTTGTGCTTGGATTCCGCCCCATGACCGCCCCCAAGATCGTTCCGCGACGCAGTGTTCTGTACATGCCCGGCTCCAACGCGCGCGCGCTCGAGAAGGCCAAGAGCCTCCCGGCCGATGGCCTGATCCTCGACCTCGAGGACGCGACCGCTCCCGACAAGAAGCTGGAGGCGCGGGAGCAGGTTTGCGCTGCAGTCCAGGCGGGTGGCTACGGCAAACGCGAGCTGATCATCCGCGTCAACGGGCTCGACACCGAGTGGGGAGCGGACGACGTCAAGGCTGCGGCGAAGGTGCCTTGCGACGCGATCTTGCTGCCCAAGGTCGAGACCCGCGACCAGATCGAGCAGCTGGTCGGGTTGATGGCCGGCGCGGACGCGCGCACCCGCATCTGGTGCATGCTGGAGACGCCGCTCGGCATCTTGAACGCTCGAGAGATCGCTTCGGCTCATCCCTTGGTCGGTTGCTTCGTGATGGGTACCAGCGACTTGACGAAGGACCTGCATGCCCAGCACACCGCGCTGCGGTTGCCGATGATTACTTCCCTGGGGATCTGTCTCCTGGCCGCTCGTGCTTACGACCTGGCGATCCTGGACGGAGTCTACCTCGACCTGAACGACGCCGACGGCTTCAAGCAGAGCTGCGTGCAAGGCCTCGAGCTGGGCTTCGACGGCAAGACGCTGATCCATCCCAAGCAGGTCGAGCCCTGCAACGAGGTCTTCGCCCCGAGTGCGGATGCGGTGGAGCACGCGCGCAAGGTGATCGCCGCCTACGAGGCCGCGGTCGCAGAGGGGAAGAACGTGGTGCTGGTCGACGGCAAGCTCGTCGAGAACCTTCACGCCGAGAGCGCGCGCCGTTTGGTCGCCCTCGCGGAAGCGATCGGCTGATCGTGTCCGCGATCCCCACCATCGACGGCAAGCGCGTCTACGAGAACTACGACCCCGAGAGTCCCGCGCTCGCGGGTCCTTGGGACGCCATCGTGATCGGCAGCGGCATGGGTGGCATGTCTTGTGCTGCCTCGCTGGCTCACTATGGCTGGAAGGTACTGCTGCTCGAGCAGCACTACGTGCCTGGCGGGTTCACCCACAGCTTCGCGCGCAAGGGGTTCGTGTGGGACGCCGGGGTCCACGCGATCGGGGAGATGAGGGACCAAGACGTTCCTGGGAAGATGCTCCGCTGGCTCACTGGAGGCAGCGTCGAGATGGTGTCTCTCGGCGATCCCTACGACCGCTTCAGCTTCTTCGACGGCTTCGACTGGGGGTTGCCGGACAGCCGCGAGCGCTACGTTGCCGCGCTCAAGCGTGAGTTTCCAGAACAAGAAGCCGCCCTCGAGCGTTACCTTGCGGCAGTGCAAGAGGCGTCCCAGGCGGCGCTGCTCTTCTTCGCGATGAAGAGCTTCCCCGAGGGGGTCGAGAGCGCGGGCCGCAAGGTGCTGGACGTGCTGCACTCCAGCGCGTTGTTCGGCGGCAAGATCATCAAGGGCACGAAGAGCCCCTTCGACTGGTGGGAGCTGACCACTTCGGAGGTGCTCGACGCGTGCGGCGTCGAGGGCAAGCTGCGCACGGTGCTCACCCTGCACTGGGGCTACTACGGCAGCACACCCAACGAGTCGGCCTTCCCGATTCACGCGCTCACCCACAGCCACTTCTGGAATGGCGCGTACTATCCCAAGGGCGGCTCCAAGGAGTTTGCAGCGCAGCTGTTGAACATCGTCGGCAAAGCGGGAGGGTGCACCCTGGTCAAGGCGAGCGTTCAAGAAGTGCTCGTCGAGCAAGGCCGCGCCGTAGGCGTGGTGATGGAAGACGGAACCCGGGTGAGGGCGCCGGTGGTGGTGAGCGCAGCAGGTGCCAAGACGACCCTGAAGAAGCTCGCGCCCAAGGCGCTGCGAGAGTCCGACTACGCACGGGAGATCTTGGCGCTCGAAGACTCACCGCCCTACATTTGCCTGAATATCGGCTTCCAGGGGGATATCCGCGCGGCAGGAGCGGCGAGCAGCAACCGCTGGTTCTTCGAGACCTGGGACAACGAGGATCGCCTGTGGGACGTCACGGACAAGTCCTCTCGAGCACCGATCCTGTATTGCTCGTTCCCATCGCTCAAGGATCCGCTGTACGACCCGGGGCCCAAGCAGAAGCACACTGGAGAGTGCGTCACCTTCGTTGACTGGGAGCTCTTCACGCCCTACCTCGAAAGTGAGCTCAACAAGCGACCTGAGGCCTATGAGGAGCTGAAGCGAGACATCGAGGAGCGCCTCGTCGCGCACCTCAAAGAGCGCATGCCCGAGTTGATGGAGCTGATGGTCTACTGTGAGCTCAGCACCCCGCTCACCACGCACCATTTCACCGCGGCGAGCCAGGGGGCCATCTACGGCCTGGCTGCG
>JAUILJ010000950.1 GCA_030433055.1 Polyangia bacterium | reverse complement strand
CCTCGCAAGGTGCATTGCTCAGCGCGAGTGGGCGGTGGTAGGTGATACTGCGAGGGTTGGGGGGCTCGCTGTTCCCCAGCTGGGTGAGTGTTGGCACCGCCGTCGGTGAGATCGCGCTGAGCTGAGAGAGAGCCGTGGGCAACGTAGGCAAAATCCTGGTCGTAGATGATCAGCGCAACATGCGCACCACCCTCGCGATGATGCTGCGGGGTGGCGGCCACGACGTCGACGAGGCGGAAGACGGCGAGAAGGCGTGCGACCTCGGGGCGAGCGGCGCCTACGACGTCGTGCTCACCGATCTGCGTATGGGGGAGAAGGATGGCATCGACGTCCTGCGCCACATCAAGCAGGAGCAGCCGATCACCGAAGTGATCGTGATGACGGCGTACGGCACGATCGAGAGCGCAGTCGAGGCGATGCGCCTGGGCGCCTTCGACTACATCCAGAAGCCGTTCACCGAGCAGGAGCTGATCGTGAAAGTGCAGAAGGCGCTCGAGAGCCGCCGCCTGCATGGTCAAGTTCAGTTGTTCGCCCAGGAGTTCCGCGAGAAGTACCACTTCGAGAACATCATCGGTCGCTCACAGGCGGTCCGGGACGTGCTCGGGCGCGTGGTCAAGATCGCACCCACCGACGCCACCGTGCTGATCACCGGCGAGAGCGGAACCGGCAAGGAGCTGGTCGCGCGCGCGGTGCACGCGAATAGCCGCCGGCAGGACAAGCCCTTCGTGATCGTCAACTGCGCGGCAATCACCGAAACACTGCTGGAGAGCGAGCTGTTCGGGCACGCCCGCGGCGCGTTTACCGGCGCCGTGACCGCGCGCCGGGGCCTGTTCGAAGAGGCTGATGGAGGCACCTTCTTCTTCGACGAGATCGCAGAGACTGCGATGACCTTTCAGGCGAAGCTGCTGCGCGCCATCCAGGACGGTGAGGTGCGCCGCATCGGTGAGAACCGCGCGATCAAGGTCGACGTACGCATCATCGCGGCGACCAACGTGGACCTAGTCCAGGCGGTCGAGGAAAAAAGTTTCCGTAAGGATTTGTATTATCGGCTGAACGTGGCGCGCTTCCACTTGCCCCCGATGCGCGACCGCCAGGAGGACGTGCCGCTGCTGGTGCAGTTCTTCCTCGACAAGTACAACCGCAAGATGAAGACGCGCACCAAGCTGGGAGAAGGCGTCATGGAGCGCCTGCAGCAGTACGACTATCCGGGCAATGTGCGCGAGCTCGAGAACATGGTCGAGCAAGCGGTGGCCCTGGCTGGCGGTGGCTTGATCGGCGTCGATGACATCCTGCCCCAGGCGCCGAGCAAGGCCTCGACCACCACCGGAAAGACGCTGGCGGACCTGGTGGACGCCGCCGAGCGCGACGCAGTGGAGAACGCCCTGCGCAGCTGCGATGGCAACCGCGAGCGGGCCGCGGATATGCTCGGCATCAGTCCAACGACCCTCTGGCGCAAGATGACCCGCCTGGGGATTTCCTTCGACAGCCGCAGCTAGCGCAACTCCGAAGCCAGGACTCCGAACCCGATCTCGATCCTTCCGGCTGATCAGAGTTCGGGGGTGAGGGCAGTCGGCTCACGACTGTGAACCCGAGCAGCACGGGTGTGCTCGGATAACGCTGGCCTCAACCCGAGCTGGGAGCTAAACCGCGCCTCCCGTGCGTACCGAGCTATTCGACTACGATTTGCCTGAGTCCGCGATTGCGCAGCGGCCCTCCGAAGAGCGCGGCGCGTCACGCATGCTAGAAGTCGGAGCGTCTCTGGTTGACCGCAATGCTCGCGATTTCGCGGAATTGGTGCCCCCGGAGGCGGTGGTCGTGCTCAACGACACCCGGGTGCGCCGCGCGCGGCTGCTCGGCCAGCGCTTGCCCGGCGGGGGTAAGGTCGAGATCTTCCTGCTCTACCCACTTGATGCCGCGCGGCAAAGGTGGTCCGCGCTTGGGCGGGCCAACAAGCCCCTGCGAGAAGGTGTCGAGCTGACATTCACCGGAGCTCGGGCGCTGGTGCTCGATCGCTGTGACGACGGCACGCTGGTCGTTGAACTCAGCGTCTTGGTCACCGCTCAGGGGGTCGAAGACTGGCTGGAACGACGAGGTCACGTTCCGCTACCGCCCTATGTGCGCCGCCCAGATGACGCAACAGACGGCGAGCGCTACCAAACCGTGTTCGCACGTGAGCTGGGGTCAGTCGCTGCGCCCACGGCAGGCCTGCACCTCTCCGAGGCTGCCCTCGACCGCCTCAGGGCGCGGGGGGTAGATGTCCAGACGCTCACTCTACACGTTGGGATCGGCACCTTTCGACCCGTCTCCAGCGACGATCTCGACGCGCACCCGATGCATGCTGAGCACATCGAGGTTGGCGAAGCGCTGTGCGAAACGGTCAACCGGGCGCGCGGCGAGGGTCGCCCGATCGTCGCCGTTGGGACGACCGTAGTGCGCGCCCTCGAGTCGGCAGCCAGTGGCGGCTCGCTCGCGCCCTATCACGGTGAGACTAAGCTCCTGATTCAGCCTGGATATCATTTCCGTGCGGTAGACGGACTGCTGACCAATTTTCACATGCCCAGGAGCACGCTGCTCGCCCTGGTCAGCGCGCTGGTTGGCCGCGAGAAGTTGCTCGAGAGCTATCGAGTGGCGCTCGAGCGGGGCTATCGCTTTTTGTCCTATGGGGACGCCATGTGGATCCCACGGAGGCTCGTGTGACGCTGCATTTCAAGCTGGACAAGGCAGACGGCTCGGCGCGCGCGGGCGCACTGCACACGCCTCACGGCGTGGTGCCGACGCCTGCATTCATGCCTGTCGGAACGCAAGCCACGGTGAAGGCGCTCAGCCCCAGTGAGGTGGCCGCGACCGGGGCGCGCATGCTGATCTCGAACACGTATCATCTGTGGTTGCGGCCGGGTCCCGAGATCGTGGATCGACACGGAGGCATCCACGGCTTCTCGCGCTGGCCCCACGCCGTGGCCACCGACAGCGGTGGCTTCCAAGCGTTCAGCCTGGCGGAACGCTGCAAGCTCAGTGAGGAGGGGTTCGCATTTCAGTCCCACCTGGATGGCTCTCGTCGCTTGCTCTCACCTGAGGAGTCCATGCGTGTTCAGGGCCTGCTGGGATCCGACATCGCGATGCAGCTCGACGTGTG
>JAUILJ010000049.1 GCA_030433055.1 Polyangia bacterium | reverse complement strand
CCTCCGCGAAGTCGAACAGCTGACTCAGCGGGGCGCTTCACTGACCCAACAGCTGCTGGCTTTCTGTCGGCGTCAGATGCTCGAGCCACGCTTGCTCGACCTGGGGATGGTGCTCCGGGGGGTCGAGACCTTGCTCAGGCGGCTGCTGAGCAGGGACATCGAACTGGCTATCGATATCCCCGGGGAATCGATGCAGGTCGTGGCAGACTCGACCCGATTGGAACAGGTGATCCTGAACCTCGTCTTGAACGCCAGGGACGCGATGCCCGACGGCGGGGAAATCAGCCTGAAGCTCGAGCGCGCAAGGATAGACCAGAGGCTTCGCGAGGAGTTCGAGGTCGACTGGCGCAGCGCCGTGAAGCTGACCATCGCGGACAAAGGCGTGGGCATGGACGAGGACACGCTGCGTCATGCCTTCGAGCCTTTCTTCACGACGAAGCCCGCCGGCGAAGGCACGGGGCTCGGGCTCTCGACCGTCTACGGGATCGTGCAACAGAGCGGAGGGCGGATCCGCGTGCAGAGCCAGCTCGGGCGGGGTACGAAGTTCGAGCTCTACTTCCCTGAGGCGCTCGAACCCGCTTTGTTGCCCGAGACCGCTTCGCCAAGTCAGGGCGTGGTCGGCGGCAGTGAGAGGCTGCTACTGCTCGATGACGACACAGCGGTTCGTCAGACCCTCGTGGCCGTGTTGCGCGAGGTCGGCTACGAGGTGCTGGAAGCAGCGGACGGTGAGCAGGCGCTGGAGATCTTGGCGCACGAGCCGAATCAAATCGACCTCGTCGTCAGCGATGTCGTCATGCCCAGGATGAGCGGGCCGGAGTTCGTAGCTCGAGCGCGCGCACGGCAGCCCGGTCTGCGGGTCTTGTACATGTCAGGCTTCCTCGATCTGCCTAGCGTTGGATCTGGCCTCAAGGGCGTGGGTGGCGACCCGCTCCTACCCAAGCCGTTTCCGGCGTCTCGCCTCGTGGCCAAGGTGCGGGAGCTGCTGGACTCAGAGATCACGCGCCGTACGCTTGAATAGCTTTGATTGCGGCCCGCACGACGTCTCTCGGTTTCGATGAACTCCTGACCTACCTGGTCGAAGCTCGGGTCATCTCCAGCGAGAGCGCGCGGACCCTGCTCGACCAGGAGCTGAAGCAACGGATGACGGCGGTCCGTATGCGGTCACCCAACTCACCGCCCAGCCTTGACGAGCAGCGGCGCCTCGCGCCCAGCGTATCCGCGGTCGAGCTGATGATGTCCTTCAACATGAAGGATATCCATGGTGAGCCTATCCGTGAGGATATGATCGTCGAGCTCTTCGCTCACAAAGTGGGTGTGCCGTTCGTCAAGCTCGACCCCCTGAAGTTGGACGCGGCGATCGTCACCTCGGTGTTCTCCAAGCCATTCGCACGCAAACATGGGATGCTGGTGATCGACGCTGACGAGGCCCGCGTCCTGGTGGCGACGAGCGACCCGTTCAACGCCCTGGCCATGGAGGCCGTGCAGGACGTCGCGCGCAAACAGGTGGAGTTCGTGCTGACGCCACCAAGCGATATCCAGCGACTGATCACCGAGTTCTTCGGCTTTCAGCGCTCGGTCGAGCGCGCCGAGCAGGACCTGTCGGAGACCTTCAATCTCGGCAACCTCGAGCAGTTCGTGCGGATGCAATCCGAACGCGAGATCGAGGCGTCAGATCAACACGTGGTGAATGCCGTCGAGTACTTGTTCTCCTACGCGTTCCAGCAGCGGGCGAGCGACATTCACATCGAGCCGAAGCGCAACGAGAGCCTAGTGCGGTTCCGCATCGACGGTGCGCTGCACCAAGTGAACAAGTTGCCGGCGGTCGTTCACCGTGCGGTCATCAATCGCATCAAGACCCTGGCTCGGCTGGATATCGGGGAGAAGCGCCGCCCTCAGGATGGTCGTATCAAGACCGAGTTCCAACAGAAGGCGGTTGAGTTTCGTGTCTCCACGCTGCCAGTTGCGTTTGGGGAGAAGGCGGTTCTGAGGATCTTCGATCCGGACATCGTGCATGACGACATCCGCCAGCTTGGCTTCTTCGAGCGGGACCAGCAGCTGTTCGAAAAACTCATCACGCGGCCTCATGGCATCGTGTTGGTGAC
Organism: Polyangia bacterium; assembly: GCA_030433055.1. Lineage (GTDB taxonomy): Bacteria > Myxococcota_A > Polyangia > Polyangiales > Polyangiaceae > JAHBVY01. The sequence continues at coordinate 15,117 of JAUILJ010000049.1, read as the reverse complement.
TGGACCGACTGGCTCCGGGAAGACGACGACGCTCTACACCGCCTTGCGCCGCCTGGCGAATGACGATGTCAACATCACCACGATCGAAGACCCGATCGAGATGGTGTTCGAGCGCATCAACCAGACAGCCGTGCAGTCCTCGATCGGTATCTCGTTCGCCTCGGCATTGCGCACGATCTTGCGTCAGGATCCTGACATCATCATGGTCGGAGAGATTCGCGATCTGGAGACCGCACGGAACGCGATTCAGGCCTCTCTCACGGGGCACCTGGTCTTCTCCACGCTTCACACCAACGATGCTCCGAGCGCTGTCGCGCGGCTTCTCGATCTGGGCATCGAGAACTTCCTGCTGGCGTCCACACTGAGCGGACTCATCGCTCAGCGCTTGGTGCGCAGGGTATGCAACGGATGCGCTGAAGAGCGGCCGCTGACCGAGTCCGAGCTGGGTCAACTTGGAGGCTTGCTGGACGTGACCGGAGGTGGGCTGCCCTTGGTGCGTGAGGGGGTGGGCTGCGTCGATTGCCGCCACACCGGCTTCAAGGGGCGTCAGGGGATCTTCGAGATGTTCGAGATCAACGAGGCGGTGCGCGAGTTGATCATGCAGCGGGCCAGCGTCGACGCGATCCGCGCCCAAGCGCGGGCTGACGGCATGCTCAGTCTACGTGAAGCCGCGGTTCACAAGATGCTCGCTGGGGACACCAGCCTGAGCGAGGTCTTGAAGGTGACTGCGATCGATTGAGTTCGCACAAGCCAAGGATACCGCGGGGAAAGAATTGGGCCCAGGGCAGAGGACCCCGAGCCCCGGTGGATGCGGCGCGTTTCGCATATGAAGCGTGCCCCCGAGCGCTGGGCCCCGCGGTGCAGGCGATGCAGCCACCCGGTGTTGACGTTGGAAGGAGGGGTACCTATCTCCCCGCTGGCCATCGGGCGCGCTAGGCCTTGGTCCAGTTTGCACACGCCGCCGTATGCAAACCTCGCGGCTTTTGCCGGACACCATGGCGAAACGCGCGGTTGTCGACCTTTAGGCTGGCGCCTTTGGTAGTCTCCCTCTGTTTTGGGCTCGGGCCACCTGTCAGGGGTGCCCATCGTTGGATCGAGAATCGCCGTGGAACTATACGCAGGCTATCGACGCGCAGTGGAGCTGGTGGGGCCTCATTGCGACATCGAAACGCGCCTGCCAGACATCCCCCCGTCGGCGAAGGTACGGGGTCCGCTGTTCCGCTCGGTCTACCAGGCGCTGGAGGCCGAAGGCCGCCTCGAGGGATTCTACGAGCTGGTGCCCAGAAGGAAGCGCTCGTCCTTCGGCGAGTTTCCGCTCGGAGAGTACCTGATCGAACTCGCAGTTGCCGGAGCTCTCATGGCTGCGCCCGAGCGGCTCGAGCAAGGGATGTTCGACATATCGCGCAACAACGCCCGAGTGTTCGCCGCCACGCTGATGGGACGAGCACTACTCCGGCTGTTGGCGAGGGATCCTGTGCGACTGACCGAGCAGGCGGTCGCCGCGCGACGCCAGATGGCCAACTACGGAGATTGGCGGATGCTGCGTCATGGGCCGCGAGACATCGAAATGGTCTACCGTGATGAGTACACGTGGCTGGAGTCCGCCATCGCAGGGGCCGCCGTGGGATCGTTCGAGGCGTGTGATGTGGAACCCCAGATCGAGACCAAGCTGAGTGATCGCTACAACGGGTCTACGAGGATTCGTTGGGAATGAAGCCGACGGCGCGCTCGATCTGCGAGAGCAAGCGGGCGCGGGTGATCGGCTTTTGAAGCACCGGGACGTTCACTTCCCGCAGATAGGCCTGGTATTCGGGGGGAGGATCCGTCGTGACGAAGATGGTTCGCAGTGCGAGCTCTGGCCGGTTGGCTTCGAGCCATTCCAGCAGCGCTCGGCCGTCGAGTGATGCCATGGCGAGGTCGGTGACTACCACGTCAGCGGCTGAGCCGGAGAGCAACAACTCGATCGCTTCTTGCCCATCTGCAGCCAACAGCACGTCGCAGTGTTCTCGCAATGAGCTCGCGTACGCCTTGAGCATGCGCTCGTCCTCGTCCACGGCTAGCACTGCGATGCGCTGGGCTCGGCGTGCGGGAGTCTGGCGGAAACGCGCGGCGTTCTGCATCGCCTTGAGCAAGTCGACGCGGCTCGGGCGCTGAATCAGGGCGACGAACGTCGCGCCCACCCCATGAACTGACTCCACCAAGAGCTCTCCACCGAGGCTGCGCATGATGGATCGGGAAATCGAGAGCCCGAGGCCCGTGCCGAAGTCTTCGCGCTTCGTCGTGAAGAAGGGGTCGAAGATATGTTCCAGCGTCTCGTGAGGGATCCCTGGTCCTGTATCCGAGATCGAGACAGCGACTGCATCCTCATCCGCACGGATAGAGACGCGGATGCGATGGACCGAGCGTTGAACCTCGCGCACTGCGTGCGCCGCATTGATGAGTACGTTCGTGAATACTTGAGTCAATCGAGTGCGGGAAGCGACGACAGGCGGGACGTCGGGAGCGTAGTCGCGCTCCAGGGCGGCGAACGGCGTGATCTCTCGGCCCACGATACGAATGACCTGATCCATCAGCTCCGGTAGATGAACCACCTGCGGCTCTTCCGTGTCGTCGGGTCGGGCGAAGACTTTGAGGTCGCGGACGACGCTTGCGATGGTCTCCGAGGCGGACAGCACTTCATCAACCAATTCGTTCGCCTCGTGCGAGGGGACTCCGGTGCGCATGCTCTGAGCCAGCTCCTCGAGCTCTTGAGTCGTCGCACCAACATCGCGCTCCGCGAGCGCACGCACGCGCGCCCGAGCCTCGAACAGTGGCCCCAGCTGAACCCGAATCGCTTCGATCGTCAGCATCAGCGCCGCCAAGGGGTTGTTCACCTCATGTGCGACGCCCGCTACGACCGTGCCTAACGCGGCGAGCTTCTCGGACTGAACTGCGGATGCCTGCAGGCGTTCCTGATGGCGTCGCAGCCGGGCCCTCAGGTGGACCCGGTCCAGGAACGCTAGCACTGCTTGCTGGGCAGGCACCTCGCGTCCCGAGGCGAGGGACTCATCCGCGCCAGCCTCGATGGCCGCGAGCGCGCTGGATTCGTCCGGACAGTACACGCCGAGTGGCTTGCCGCCATGACTCAGCCGCGCACGACGGACCCCATCGAAGACAGGCAGCTCCGCTGTTTCGACCCGACAATTGCGCGCAGCTGGCAGGCCCTCCAGCATCCGACTGAGCCGCTGGGCACGCTCCTCATCGAACACGACGAGGAGCGTGTGCGGAGCATCGGCGGGAAAGTGCGAGTCCACTGGCGGGAGTCTACTTCAATGCTCCCCCAGCTTGTCGCGACTTTCTACCAGTCGACCAGTATCGCGGCGCGAGTCAGGCCTGCACCTTGAGCAAACAGCACGCTGCGGGAACCCGGATTGAGCTGACCTGTTCGTCGCGCTTGCAAAAGGTTGCTGACCACGCCGCAAGCACCTAGGTGTGCGTACTCATCGAACGTGACCGGAACGCTCGCTAGGTCGAGCCCTGCCGCGGTTGCGATCGCTCCCGGTACCCAGCGGCGCGGCTGCACGGAGGCGAAGACATTGATCTCGTTCGGCGACACGTGTGCGCGCTCCAGCAGTTCGCAGACCGTGGTCATTCCGATGTGCACGGTCTGCGCGATCAACGATCGCGCGAGCTCCGGTGCGAGGCTGCCAGGGTAGTAATCAGGCCCGGCTTTCCACCACGGCGGGTCCTGCTCCTTCCCTCGGCACCACGTCACCGCCGGGTAGTACTCGCCATGTGTCACCGCGTGGAGCACTCCGACTCCGGGGCGTTCACTCGCGCTGACCACCATCGCCGTTGCCGCATCGCCGACGTTTGGGGACGCGGGATGCATCATGGGGAAGGCGCGGGTCATGATGTGACTCTGGGTGAGCAGCACCGTGCGCGCTCGACCGGATTCGATCAATGCAGCTGCCAAGCCCAGCTGCGCGACCGAGGTCGCGCAGCTGGCCTCCAGACCTAGCGCCATGGCCCGGCGGATCCCCAGCAGATCGGCCACGCGTGGCGCGCTTGGTGGGACCACTCGATCGGGGACAGCTGCCCAGGACATCACGATGTCCACGTCGTCTGCTGTGACGCCTGCATCCGCCAGCGCAAGCGCCCCCGCTTTGCTTTCCGCAAGGCAAGAATCGACGTCCGCTCCAGCGACCCGACGCAGTCGCGCCCCCAGGAAGGGATCCTCGGCCTCGGCTGCGAGGTACTGCTTGCCTAGCGCCTCCCGGGGATCATCGTGGACGGGTACGTCCACCAGTTCGCGCCGACTACTGCCCCGTCGTTGCAAGAACTCCGCGGGCCAATCCGAGTTCCTGCGAATGGTCTCGGGGTACCACGCGCCGAGACCGACGATGCGCGCTCTCACGCGACCCCCTTGTTGGACAACATGCTCATGTGCTGCAGCGCCTCGTTGCGGCCACCGCCAGCGAGCCGAACGTCGCGGTCGATCCGGATGTCCAGCACCGCGGGCCCGCCCAGTTCCATCAGGCGTTCGAACAGTTCAGGGCGGATCTCGCCTGGGTGATTGACACGGACTCCCGTTACGCCCATCGAGCGCGCCCAGGCGGCGAAGTCGACGAAGTCTGTCGACCACTTGGCTTCGCGCCCGAAGACCTGTTTGTAGCCGTGGTAGACCATGTTGTAGCGGGCGTCGTTGAACACCGCGAAGATGACCGGAAGGTGCTCTTTCGCGGCCACGAGCAATTCCATGCCCGCCATCTGCATGCTGCCGTCACCACAGATGCACACCACCGGTCGCGTGGGGTTACCGATGGCGGCGCCGATGGCTCCGCTCACGCCAGAACCCATGCTTCCCAGCCCCAGCTGGATCTGGAAGGCCAGAGGGTCCTTTGCCGTGAGGTAATGCAACGCGAACAGCATGTGCTCGCCGATGTCCGTGATGAAAGTTGCCTCGGGGCCGGCGGCGCGCTCGAGTTCGATGACGGCGCGCTGGGGAGTGATCAACGCTTGATCCTCCCCCCCGAAGCTCTGATCGTCGAACGGGGATCGTGCGCGCAGCTCACGCAGCTTGGAGCGGCACCGGGTATTGCGGAGTCCGTCTTCGAGCACGACCTGGTACATCAGCTCCGCGAACGCGCCGACGTCACTGACGACACCCAGCTCGGTTGGCAGGTTGCGGTTGAACACCGTCGCGTCGCGATCGACGTGGACCAGGCGCCCGCCAGGAGCAACGTACGGCGTCGGACCTACGGAACAGTCATCCAGGTCGGTTCCCAGGACGACGGCCACGTCAACGCCCTGCTTGGTGTAGTCGCGTGCCCAGATGGAGGCGGCGAGCCCGCCATGGCGCAGGGATCGCGGGTGTTCTTCGCTGACCAGTCCCTTGGCCTTGGGCGTGGTGACGAACGGCACGTCCAGGGCGTCCACGAGGCGTCGCAGCGTGGCGGAGTAGGGACGGGCACCAGACCCGAACACCAGGAGTGGATGCTCTGCCGCGGCCAACCAGCGACAAACCTCTCGCACCACCTCTCGGTCCGGCTCGCTCGTTCGCCGAGTTGCCGTACGGGAAACTCTGAAGGCGTCAGCCTTCGCCGCAGCTCGATCGATAGGCACCACGAGCAGCGCGGGACCGGGGTTGGCGCTGTCACACGCCGCTTCGAGCACGGCGGTCGCCTGGGAGCGTGCAGCCGCTGGGCTGGTCACACGCACCGCTCGCCTCGTCATCTTGTCGAACAGGGCTTCTACGTCGATGCCTTCGGGGCCGGAGTTCTGCAACAGGCGACCCCCGTTGGCTGCCCAGGCGACATCACCGATGACGAGTACCAGCGGTACTCCCTCGTTGTGGGCGGAGCAGATGCCCGTAACGGCGTTCGTCGCTCCGGGTCCCGCCGTGACTACGACGGCAGGTACCTTACCGCTGGCACGGAAGTAGGCTGTCGCGGCAAATGCTGCGGCGCTCTCATGGCGCGATTCAACCAGCTTCGCAGCGGGGTGGCGCAGGATGGAATCGAAGACGGGTGACACCGGCCCGCCCGGGATGCCGAAGAACGTGTCGACGCCCTCTTTCACCAGGGCGTCGATGATTCCATCCGCGGCAGTGAGCGGCTCGAATACGGGGATTTCCGCGTGAGAAGTATTGGCGGCATTCGCCGCCAGGAGCGCGAATGGAGACTTCTCAGTGAGAGACTTTAGCTCGCGGATGCACGAGCGAGGCGAAGACTCAGGAGCGGTTTCGGGCTCGGAGTCGGTGGAGAGATCGGATCGCATGAGATCCTCCAATGTGCGTTGTTGTTGTTTGCTCGGCTTGCGCCGAGGTAAGGGGATTTGCTGTCAGCGGATCCGCGTGCGTACTCGCGCTCGCGGGATATCGCTGGTGCGCGCTAGCGGCGCGCAACCTCGCCCTGGACCGAAGAGCTGCGCTTCGAGACGACTCGAGACGCAGAATTTCCGTGCAAAAATGTACTGTCCCGTGGCGTCGATTCGAGATGCGACGCCCAGGCTCCAGGGCCCTTGGTTTTGGCTTGTGCCGCGCACAAGCGATCACCCCCCGGCCTGGCAGCGCGAGAGGTGCGTTTGCTACGGACGCGCTAGGCGCCCGGTGAATGAGGCTCAGGAGGGGTATCTGAGCGCGAGGCCTTCTGGCCTAATTTGCGCGACACGTCAATAGAGAAACCACACAGGAACACCAATCGATCCACACAACGGTTGGTCTTGGCGGTTAGTGTCAGCGCCCGGTGCATATTCTCGCTTCCAACGCCGATTAAGGCAGTTCGTTGGCGCTCGCCGAGACGCAGCGATGCCTGAGCCGCGCATCGTTTTTCGATACAGAAACGTCAGTCGGCGCCTTCTACGACACGTCGGAAGCGCGACTTAAGGGGATCGCCGAGATTTGTCCGTGGGCAGTCGCTGCTGTGTCGATTGGGTTTCGTGGCGAGCTATGGCTTCCTAGCCACTCGACTGCTTACTATCGCCCTGACCTGGGGGGCGAGCTGAGGATGCGACGGAAGGTCAGGTTGAGGCGCCTGCCAGTGATCTCTGCCTGCTTGGGTACACCGTGGACGTAGGTCTGTTGAGTGGAGCCCCGCATCAGCAGCAGCGTGTTGTCCTGCAGTTCGAGGGTTGTGGCGCGACCCTGTTTCTTGGGCTTGAGGCGGAATCGCCGACTGGCGCCAAACGAGACTGAAGCGACCTGAGGCTCTTCGCCCAGCTCAGCCTCGTCATCAGCATGGAAACCCATGCTGTCGTTCCCGTCTCGGTACAGGTTCGCGAGCAGGTGGTTGAAGCTGAGGTTCGCTGTTTGCTCCACCCTCTGGCGCAACAGCTCGGTGCTCGCTGTCCAGGGTCGGGGCTCCAGCGTCTGTCCGGAGTAGCGGTATGCTTCGTCGCCGCACCACGCGATGAGCCGAGGCTGCATCACTCGGCGACCAAACAACTGGATGGAGCGCTGCTCCCAGGGGAGCTCCGACTCCACGCGCTGACGAAGCTGCCGAGCGAGATCAGCGGGCAACCACTGCTCATAGATCTCGAGAAAAGCACCGTGATCCAGCTCCAGTTTCACCGCTCGAAGGGTATCAGTTGGTGCAGGCCTGTCCTGCAGCAAGCGAGAGCCACAAACGCAAAGCAGCTCACCAGCCCAGAGGCTGGTGAGCTGCTTGCACCCTTCGCCTAGCGTCAGTTGACGCGTTCGAGCACAGCGGCGGCTCCGAGGCCGCCAGCGGCGCAGATCCCGAGCAACGCCATCGAGCGCTCGCCCTTGGCGAGCTCGTTCGCCACTGTCGTCACCATGCGCGCTCCCGTGGCGCCGAAGGGGTGACCGATCGCGAGCGAGCCCCCATGGATATTGATGCTCTCGGGATCGACCTCGCCGACGGCGTGGTCGCGGCCGAGCCGCTCCTTGGCGAAGGCTTCGCTCCCCAGCATCTTCAGTACGCTGAGCACTTGGGCGGCGAACGCTTCGTGCATATCGATCAGGTCGACGTCGGCCAGGGTCAAGCCGGCCCGCTCCAGCGCCTTGGGCATTGCTAGCGCCGGTCCGATCAATAGCTGGTCGGCGGGATCGACGCCAACGTAGGCCCATGACTTGATCGCCGCGAGCGGAGTGTACCCAAGCGCGCGAGCCTTCTCTTCGCTCATCAAGACCACCGCTGAGGCGCCATCCGTGAGCGGGCTGGCGTTCCCTGCGGTAACGCTGCCATCCTTGGCGAAGACAGGGCGCAAGCGGCTGAGCTTCTCCACTGAAGTGTCAGCCCGGACGAGGCCGTCTGCGTGCACCCACTTGCCGCCAGGGGTCTCCACGGCGACGACTTCATCAGCGAAGCGCCCGGACTCGATGGCGGCGGCGGCACGGTGGTGTGAGCGAGCGGCAAGCTCGTCCTGAGCCTCGCGGCTGATCGCGTTTCGCTTAGCCATGCGCTCGGCAGACTCTCCCATCACCTCTCCGGTGCTGCGCTCGGCGATCTTGGGCTGACGCGGCAGGATGTCGGTGATTGGGGTCAGCTGCGACAGCGCCGCCAGGTAGTCCCCTGGGGAGGGCTTGCCGAGGGCCAGCGGCGCGAGGCTGTGGGTCACCTTGGAGGGGAGCGTGATCGGTGCGTTGCTCGTGGAGTCCGACCCACCTGCGATGATCACGTCCGCTTCTCCGCGCTCGATGGCAGCGGCGGCGAGCGTGATGGCTTGCAGACCCGAGGCGCAGGCGCGGGTCACGGTCATGCCTTCAACGCTGGCGGGTAGCTGCAAATCGAGTGCGATCTCGCGCGCAACGTTTGGCGCCGTCGTGGGCAGGATGACCCCACCCCAGACGATTCCATCAATTTCCTTGCGGGAAAGTTCGAGCTTGCTCAGCAGCCCCCGTGTCGCAGCTACTCCCAGGGCGATGGTGTCCAGTTGGGTGAAGCTGGTGAAGGCTTTGACGAAGGGCGTGCGCATCCCCCCAACGACTACAGCGCGTCGCGCGCTGTGACCGTTTCCGTTTCCGTTTCCGTTGCTCTTGCTACGTGTACTCGAGCCGGTGTTCGTGCGGCGTTTTGCTGCCATGGTTCCTCCAATCAGGCGCCGATCAGGGCGCCTCCGCAGACACGAATGATGTTCCCGGTGACCCCGGCTGCGGCGGGCGTGCACAAGAAGTTGATCGCCTGGCCAACGTCCTCGGGTTGGCCGCCCTGTCCGAGAGCGCTCATGCGCCTCCCGGCTTCGCGAATCATTACGGGGATGGCCGCGGTGAGTCGCGTCTCGATGAAGCCCGGCGCGATCGCATTGACGGTGATTCCGCGATCTGCCACGTGGCGGGCGAGGAACTTGGTCAGGCCCACTATGCCGCTCTTCGACGCGGCATAGTTGGTCTGTCCCACGTTGCCAGCGATCCCGGCGATTGACGACAGGTTCACGATGCGCCCCCCATCGTTCAATGTACCCTTCAGCAGCTCCGTGGTGATGCGTTCGACGGCGGCGAGGTTGATGTCGATCGCCTGATCCCAGAGCGCTTGCTTCATGCGCGCGAGGGTCTTGTCTCGAGTCACACCAGCGTTGTGCACGACGATGTCGACGCCACCGTGTTGTTCCTTGAGCGCTCTCGAGATGCTCGTGGGGGCCTCTGGATCGGAGACATCGGCCAACAGCACCGAGCCGCCGATCTTGCGGGCGATCTGGCTTGCGGGGCCGTCGTCTTCGGGGCGGTCCAGGCACACCACGTGCGCGCCCTCTGCGGCCATGATCTCAGCGGTTGCCGCACCGATGCCGCGCGCCGCACCGGTGATCAGCGCCACCTTCCCTGCAAGGGGGCGCACCCAGGAGACCTCGCCATCGAACTTCGCGGCTCCGCTCACGGTGATTGGCTGCGCCGTCACGAACGTGCACGCAGGGCTCAGGAGAAAGCGCAGTACGCCAGCTACGCGATCATCCGCTCCTTCTTCCACGCGGATTAGATTCGCGTTGATGCCCTTCTTGCCGAGCTCTTTGGCGAGGCTGCGAGTGAACCCTTCCAGGGCGCTGCGCGCCGCGGCAGCAGGGGCACTGCTCGCGCTCTCGTGGGGCCTCGCGATGACGACGATCCGAGCGTTCTTGCGCAGCTGGCTCAACCACGGGTGGAAGAACCCATAGACGGCGTCCAGCTCTGCCGGGCTCTGCAGGCCGGTTGCGTCGAACACCATCGAACTCAGGCTGGCTTTCGTGTTCTCGCCCAGCTCGGGTTCGCTCACGATCTTCGGGAGCCGCCCGTAGGCTTCGCCCAGCTCCTTGAACGGGCCCTCGAGTTGTGCGGCGGCGAGCCACGGATTTCCGCCAGCGATGATCAGCGTGCGCGCGATGACCGCTGTCAGCTCGCCGTTGCCACCGACCAGGACCGCCTGATCCATGAGCGGACGCTCCACCGCCGGCCCGCGCTGGCGCAACAGCTGCGCGGGCATCGGGATGGGTAAGCCGGCGCTCTGGATCAGCTTACGCGCGCGGGGGTTCTGGGCCAGATCGAGCAGGATGTCGCTCATTGTTCATCTCCGTTGTTGAAGCTGCCGACGAGGTAGGCGGGCCCGCCTGGGGCGTCGCCCACGAAGACCGAGTTGTGCTGGACGTAGAGCCCCACGCGCGCCGGCAGGACCAGAGGGCGCGTGAAGCGAACGTCCAGTCGCTTCAGGCTATGGATGCTGCCAGCGAAGAGACCACGGTTGAGGCCCTCCGCAGTTCGGGCCATCGTTGAAAATCCGTGCAGAATTACGTTTCGAAAACCGGACGCCTTCGCGTAGGCGGGGATCCAGTGGATTGGATTGAAATCCCCGGTGAGCTTCGCGAAATCCAGACCGGCGTTCGCGGGCAGCTTCCAGTAGCCGATCTCGCGGGCGTCTTCCGGCACACGCGGTTTGTCCTTCTTGGGGCCTTTGGCCTCGCTACCATTGCTTCCGTTGGTGCTGCTCCCGGCATTCTTCTGCCTTGGCAGGGGTACGATAGCGAAGAAGTCTGCGACAACGGCGTTGGGCTCTTCCTTGGTCCCCGTGACGACGTGTTGCTGCAGCACGACGCGCCGGCCGTCGTCATCGATGCTCTCGAGGCGAGCGCTCACGTGGAGCTTCTTTCCGAGCGGTAACTGGGAGTTGACCTGCATGCGACAGCCCCCATTCATCACCTTGAGCAGTGGGTAAGGCAAGCCCTCCAGCGTGCGCGTAGCGAGGGGAAAGCCCCACTGCGGGAAGAGGTGCGCGGGAACGATGCCGCGATAGGCTCCGGGATCACCACCGACGTGGCGGATGTAATCCTTTACCAACGCCGCGGGCAGTGGTTCAATTTCTGTGCGGAATTCAGGGCCGGGAGTCGTCGGTGCAGCTGCCTGGCCCGGCTTCTGGCGAAACGCCGCGAACGCGGTGCGCCCGAGGGCTCCGATGACTGGTGCCTGGGTTAGGATGTGTCGATTCGATACGCCCATGTGTTCCTCGTGAGCCCGCGGAGGCGGGCGGCCGAAAGTGCAGGCGCTCCCCTGCGAAGACGCACCGTGTCTACCACTTGGTAGAGGCTCAGCAAGGGATTTTCTGCGTTGCGTCATTCCTCCTGAATTTTTGCCGTACTGAGCGGTCGCGCCCGCGGGTGCATGCTCAGACGTGCAGTCTGGGGCCCGATTGGCACGATTTCTGACATTCGCGGTTTCTGACGTATTGCATCATTCTGGCACGTTGGTGTCGGTCGGCTTGCTCGCGTCTCTACCAAGCGGTAGAGACGCCAGGGTGGATACCGAGCGCGCATCGAGCGCGGAACTGATCTGCCGTGCGGCCACGGCTTCGATGGGACCTCGCTTCAGGCCATCGCGGCTCAGGTGGGGATCAGCAAGCCGACGCTGCTGTACCACTACCCGTCCAAGGGGGCGTTGCGCGCTGCGGTGCTGGAGAACCTGTTCGCACACTGGCGCAAGACGGTACCTCAGCTGCTGGAGGCGGTGACGAGCGGCCACGCCCGCTTCGAGGCGCTCACCAACGAGCTCATTCGATTTTTCCGTGAGGATCCGGACCGGGCGCTGCTGCTGATGCGCGAGCTGATGGATCGCCCCGCTCACATGCGTGAGCAGGTGATCGACAATCTCAGGCCATGGTTGCGCGTGGTCGCGGAGTACATCCGCACAGGGAAGCGCATCGGCCAAATCCGCGAGGATGTAGACGAAGAATCATACCTGCTGCACGTCGTCACCCTCACCATCGCGACCTTGAGCAACACCGCGCTGGTGCACGCCGCCCTGGCCCCTGATGAACCACCCGGCGCGGTGGAAGAGCGCCATCTGGCGGAGCTGCGAAGGCTGGCCAAGGTGTCACTGTTTCGCTAGCCACCGGATGAAGGCGGCGAAGACCCTCCGAGTGGTTGGCGCACCTGGCAGAGAATGTTCCGCACCCAGCGGCCGGTGCGCTGTCGATAGCTCGAGTCGCCTGCTAGAATTCAAACATGCGTTTGCCTGCCTCCGCTCGTACGTCGGCCCGCGTTGTCTCGAAGCGCGGTGTCCCCAGTCTCGCCCTGATCCTGAGCCTGGCGGCTGCGGGCATCTTCGCCGCCTGCGGGAGCGATGGGGGCTCGACCGTTGGTGGCGGGAACACGCTCAACGGCGGCTCTGGCGGGCAAACGGACGCTGGGGACTCCGGGGGCAGCTCGGGGTTCGGCGGTACCGGCGGGGGACTGAATCTGGATTCGAGTGCCCCGCTAACCCTGGCGATCGAGCCCCAGAACCCGGTTCTCACCGTCAGCGGCTCGCCCGCGACTCAACCGTTCACCGCGCGTCTGAGCGACGGCACCACCACCAGCGCGAACTGGTTGTTGGATGACGTCGTGCTGGGCACGATCGATGGGGCGGGGACGTTCTCGTCAGCGGGTTTCGTCGCGGGATCGGTGGGTGTAACAGCGCGGGTGGGGGATCTGGAGGCCTCCACGACGCTGCGGGTCGTGGTGGACATTACCGACAACAGCGCTGGCGTGTCGGATCCCGATCGGGGCCTGCTGGATGCCGGAGGCGGCTCGGACGCTGGCTTCAAGTGGTTGTACCCATACGACAAGACCATATTTCCTCGCGGACTCAGTGGTCCGGAGATGCAGTTCGGCGGAAGCGCTGCGGACGCGATGCGGGTCCAGGTGACCCTCACGGACTTCAGCTACGTCGGCTACTTTGGCGCTTCGAACCCCAGTCGCGTGAGCCTGCCGCCGGCGGTCTGGGACGCGATTACGAAGAGCGCTCCAGCCGGCGTCGACGTGAAGGTCAGCGCGAGCAAGCTGAGCGCTGGCGTCGCCACGGGGCCGGTGAGCGAGAACTGGCGTATCGCGCAAGGGTCGTTGAAGGGCATCATCTACTACAACACCTATCGATCCGCTTCCACGAACACCGGCGCCGTGATGCGGGTGCGCCCGGGCCAGTCTGCGGACGTGATGATCGGACAGTGCACGGTGTGTCACTCCGTGAGCGCGCACGGCAATGTGCTGGTCGGTGGCTTGAACTGGAACAGCGGCAACCCGGTCGACTCTGGGAGCTTCGATTTGACTCCCGACGGAAACGCCACGCCGCGGTACACCGACGCTGACGGAAGAAAGATGGCGTTTGGTGGGCTCACTCCCGACGGCGCGCTGATGCTGTCCAACGGCGTGCCCACGAGCGGACCCGTGATCCGCGGCTTGTCCGGAGACTTTCCGTCTCGGCTCTACGATACGGCCACGGGCGTTCAAGTCTCTGCGCCGAGCTTCGAGAGCCAGGTGCAGTACGCAATGACGCCAGCGTTCGCTCCGGACGCCTCCAAGGTGGCGTTCAGCTGGCACGAGCACGCCGCAGGCAAGACCTTGGCGGTGATGGACTTCGACGCGACGACCACGCCTCCGACGTTCGGGACGGTGACACCCGTGGTGAACAGCAGTCAGGTCGTCGGGTGGCCCAGCTTCTCCCCCGACTCCCAGGCGGTGTTGTTCCATGAGGGCGACGCCTACGACACCGGCAACGCCAATACCCACGCGTTCGCCGAGATTCGCCTGGTCGATCTCCAGAGCCAGGCGATTTCCGCTCTTTCAGCTCTCAACGGTTACGACCCGGGCGGCACGTCATACCTTCCGTACGGCGAAGCTGAAGAGGGCCGCCTCAACTACGAACCCACGGTGCTCCCTGTGCCCGTGGGCGGCTACTACTGGGTCGTGTTCACGAGCCGCCGCGCCTACGGCAACGTCGTGGCCCCGGGCGGTACGGAGCCTGGGGGAGACAACAAGTGGGGCACCAACGACGCCAACGGCGAGATGCCATCGCCGCGCAAGAAGCTGTGGATCGCCGCGATCGATATCGACTACCAGGGCAAGCTCGACCCGAGCCATCCGGCCTTCTATCTGCCCGGTCAGGAACTTTCCGCCGGGAATATGCGGGCGTTCACGGCGCTCGAGCCCTGTAAATCCGAGGGTGCCTCGTGTGAATCAGGCGCGGAGTGCTGTGACGGCTTCTGTCGCCAGAACGGAAGCGATGACGCGGGCGCGCCGGTGTTCCAGTGCGTGCCTCCGCCCACCGGCTGCTCCAACGAGGATGAGAGCTGCACCACTGCGGCTGACTGTTGCGGAGCCTCTGCTGGCTATCTGTGCATCAACGGACGCTGCGCCCGCCCGACCCCGCACTGAGCCGCGCGGACGCACACTGCGTGCGGCTTGTTCGGCGACCTCAGGCGGCTCTGCGCGCCCGGAGCTGTCCGGCGATCCAGCGCAGTAGCTCTGCGCTCTCGTCCCACCCGATGCACCCGTCGGTGATCGACACGCCGTACTCCAGCTTCGAGCGATCGCTGCTCCACTTCTGCTTTCCCGCCTTTAGGTTCGACTCCACGAGCAATCCGAGGATTGAGCGCTGCCCCAGAGCAAACTGGCGCACCACGTCTTTGCACACCCGCCCTTGCCGCCGGTAGTCCTTGCTGGAGTTGCCGTGGGAGCTGTCCACCATCACCGCTCGGGTGATCTCCGGCGCCACCTCTGCGACCATCGCCTGCGCCTCCTCGATGTCTTCGGTGTGATAGTTCGGCCGGGCTCCGCCCCTGAGCACCACGTGGCGATCCGGGTTGCCGCGTGTCTTCACCACGCTGGTCAGCCCGTCGTCGTTGATGCCCAAGAAAGCGTGGGGGTGCCCTGCGGAAATCAGAGCGTTCACTGCCGTGGAGAGGC
>JAUILJ010000048.1 GCA_030433055.1 Polyangia bacterium | reverse complement strand
CCTCCGCGTGGCCACGGGACGCGAGCCCCGCTTGAGCGATGAGCTTCTGGAGTCGTTCTTCAGCCATGACCCCGAGTGACTAGCGACTCCAGGGGCACCGCGCCAGCGGGTAAGCGCGAGCAGGGTGTTGAAAAGCACCCTGCCAATCAACAACCACCGTGCCCGCGCAGACTCGCACCAGACCTTGCTCTCGCAAAGCCCTCACTTTCATGGGGTTTTGCGAGAGCTTGGGCTCGCACTCCGCGCGGATCAGCACGCAGGCTGCGTTTCCTCGTCTCAATGAACGTGCGAAGGCGCAAAAATCGCTCGCCCACGCCCTCTGGGGGTGAGCGAGTTTTGCAGCGAACTACGGAGACAGGACACTAGAGAGGCCAGGAAGGGCGCGTTGGTACGCGGAACGAGGCGCAGCAACGGCGTCCGAGCGACCTCCCCTCGCCATCGCGGCGTGCTATAGGGCCGCACTATGCGTCGTGTAGAGAAACCGTGGGGCCATGAGCTGATCTGGGCGCAGACCGAGCGCTACGTGGCAAAGGTGCTGTTCATCAAGGCGGGACACAAGCTCAGTCGCCAGTACCACAAGGTCAAAGACGAGACCCTGATGGTGGAGACGGGAGCCATGGATCTGGAGCTTGGAGAGCCGCCCAACGTCGAGCCCCGACGCATGAACCCTGGAGACGTGTTCCACGTCACTCCAGGCACCATCCATCGCATGATCGCCGTGGAGGACACTCGAGTCTTCGAGGTCTCCACTCCAGAACTCGACGACGTCGTCCGCCTCGAGGACAGCTACGGGCGCGAAGGCACCAGCGCGCCCTGAGCGCGCCCCTACCTGCTCGGTTCGTCAGTTGCGTTTCCGCGCGCTAACACGCGCATCGGTAACGCCAGCATCAGCCGCCGCGGCTTCTTTGGCCTTGCGCTCGGCTTCTGCCTTTTCTTCCTCTTCGCGCTCGGCCTTTTCGGCGGCGAGGCGCGCGATCTCATCGCGGTCCCAGCGGTCCACGTGCCCGTCGTGGTCGAGATCCACACCCATGCGCTCCAGCACGCCCTGGTTGTAGATCTCCCAGACGTCAGGCTTCCCGTCGAAGTTGGAGTCGCGCTGTACGCGGCTCAGGTCACCGCGGACGTAGTACTTGAACTCGTCGGGCTTACCGTCTGAGTTGCGATCCATCTCCACCTTCGCCATGCGACCACGGGCGAATGTGATCCAGGTGTCGATGCGCCCATCGTAGTCGGAGTCTGCCTGCTCCCGCAGGGAATCGCCCTTCTCGTCATAGGTGCGAACGACGTCCTTCATTCCGTCGAGGTTGGTGTCGATTTCTCGGCATAAAAGCACGCGCCGGCGATCGTCCCCTTCGCCCACGATCGCGAACACACGACGCACGTTTGGCACCAGCGCCCCGGGCCCGGTCGACTCGATGACCTCGCGATCCGTGCGGCCCTTGAAGTCACAGCGCGACTGGTCTTCCGCGTTCACGTTGGCGTTTGAGGCAGTGCCCGACTTGGTCGGCATCTGGGGTCCCGCTTCCTGACCACCGCCGCAGGCAGCGATCGCTCCGCTCGCGAGCGCAGCGGCCCCCAACGCGAGCAGCCAGTCACGACGAGCGCTCAGGCGCTTCCCAAAGGATCGTCCGCTCACTCTGACTTCTCCTCGCTCGGCGGCGTGCTCTCACCTTCGCCGTCCTTCTTCTCCATCTCCACCGGGACATCACCCGCACCAGACTGCTCGAACTTCGGACCACTCTTCGCTGGCCCCGAGCGCTCGGGCGGAACGTACCCACTGCCCGGCTGGGCGCACACATCCACGGTGGCGCCTGGATCCGGACGCCCGTCGCCGTCCACGTCCGAGTGAATCAATGGGCACTCCGGCTTGTCCGCGGTGGGGTACTCCCACCACTGATCGATGATCGCGTCACCGTCCGAGTCACGCTCGGTGCGAACGAGCTTGCCCGCCTCGTAGAAGTGCCAGGTGTCGAGCTTTCCACCGAGTGTGGTCGCCCGCTGCTGCTCCTTGAGCACTCCCCCCTGATAGGTCGAGATCTCGTCGACCCGACCGTCACGGTCGTAGTCGCTCTCGCGTCGCCGGACCTGACCGGAACCATCGCGGTACACCCAGGCGTCAATCTTCCCATCGAAGTTGAGATCGACCGCGCGACACACTTCAGTCGCACCGCTGCGAACGACGGTGATGTCCGGCCGACCATCACCATTGACGTCGGTCTTCTGTCCCGAGTCGATGTCGCAGTCCTCGTGCACGATCGCCGTGTCGCGACGCTGCACCCCTTCTCCATCCGGCGTGGACGATGAGGAGACAGAAGCGCTGCAACCCACCATCGCGAGCAAGAGCCCCAGCCCTTGCGCGGCTCGCAGGTACGGCCAAGCCTTGGAGTTGCTCCTCACCCCCCGCGAACAGACAACGATTCCCCTCACTTATCCCTCGGTCCAGCAAGTGTTGATGGCATTAAGCTCATGGGCGTTTAGCACGCCGCGCGTGGTGTGACTTGTGTCAGTGCGGCATCGTAGGCGGCGCGTGTGGGTGTGGCAAGGGCTGCCCCGGGATGTGAACCCAGGCCGCTTGACCACCCAGCCGGGGATCGATCTGGGTGACTCGACGGCGCGAGTGGGGCTGGGGGTGAGGCGCGTCAGGTGCCCCTCGGTCCATCCTTCTCATCAACGCAGCCACACGCTGTGCCAGTCGCCCCGCGTCCTGTCTCGCTCCGAGCCGCGAAGCCGGGCCACCCAGGCGTGCCGCACCAGCCGAAGGGCCGATCCGGCCCGACAGCCGCGCGCAGAGACTGAACGGACGCATCGGTGCGGGGCGCTGCCAGCGCCTCTCCGCCGCCACAAGTGCATGAATTTATTAGATTTTGACAAATGTGGCCCCAAACGTGGTGGATTGACAATACACGTATGGGAATCTAATGTAACTGCAGTCGCCGCACACCTCCGCCTGACCGCGTCCGCCCGCGCTCAGAGCTCGCCGCCGGGAACCCACCCCATGTCACGTAAGAAGATATCGACGACGGTCTACATCACGCCGGAGCAGAACGACAAACTGCGCTTGCTCCACGACCGCACGAAGGTTCCCGTCGCTGTCTACATTCGTGAAGGCATCGACTTGGTGCTCAAGCACTACGAGCACGCACTACCAGGACAGATGACTCTCGCGGATGCGCCGCCTCCAGCTCCCACACCGAGCAAGAAGTGAAGCGCGCACGCGCGTAGGCGAGGCAAACGCGCGACGATCACACCCGAGCGCCGCGGGTGGCGCGTGCACTTTGACGCGCACGAACACGAAAGCGACGCACGAAGTGTCTTTGGTGTTTTGCCGATCACGCGTTCAGCGCTAGGGAGGCGCATCTTCTATTTCGTGCCTTAGGTCGCGAACACGAACGGTGCGCGCCACGTTCGCCTCCGTCGCATCAGTGGCGGCGCCCCCGTTCGACGCGCGTGCTCTCGCTCTCTCCGAGCGTTGTCCGCGCCCTCCAGAACTTCACCCCATGGCGAACACCAGTCACATCCGAAACTTCTCGATCATCGCCCACGTCGACCACGGCAAGTCTACCCTCGCCGACCGCATCTTGGACGTGACCGGCGCGCTCACTGCGCGCGAGAAGAAGGAACAGTTTCTAGACAAGCTCGAACTCGAGCGTGAGCGCGGCATCACGATCAAAGCGCAGAACGTACGGCTGCCCTACAAGGCACAGGACGGGCGCACCTACCAGCTGCAGCTCATCGACACTCCAGGGCACGTCGATTTCAGCTACGAGGTGAGCCGGAGCCTTGCCGCCTGTGAGGGTGCTCTGCTCGTCGTAGACGCCACGCAAGGAGTCCAGGCCCAGACGGTTGCCAACGTCTACCTCGCGCTCGAGAACGACCTCGAGCTGATCCCGGTCCTCAACAAGATCGACCTCCCTTCGAGTGACGTCGACGGCACCGCGGAGCAGATCGAGGAGGTGATTGGCCTCGACTGCAGTGGCGCGCTGATGGTCAGTGGCAAGACCGGGGCGGGCGTGCCCGATTTGCTCGAGGCCATCATCTCGCGCATCCCTCCGCCGCAAGGCGACGCGACCGCTCCACTCCAGGCCCTGATCTTCGACAGCTGGTACGACGCGTACCGCGGCGCGGTCGTGATGGTGCGGGTCTTCAGCGGCACGCTGAAGAAAGGTGAGAAGGTGAAGATGCTCGCGACTGGGCGCACGTATGAGGTCACCGAAATCGGTTGCTTCTCGCCCCACCCAGCATCGCTGAAGGAGCTCGGGCCAGGTGAAGTCGGCTTCCTTGCTGGCAACATGAAGAGCGTCGAGGACTGCAAGATCGGCGACACCATCACCTCGGCAGTGAATGGCTCCACGACGCCACTCGCTGGCTTCAAGGAGGTCAAGCCGATGGTCTTCGCCGGGGTGTATCCCACGGACTCGGCGGACTACGAGGACCTGCGGGACGCACTGGGGAAGCTCCACTTGAACGACTCCTCATTCGTCTTCGAGCCGGATACGTCAGATGCGCTTGGCTTCGGCTTCCGCTGTGGGTTCCTAGGCCTGCTCCACATGGAGATCATTCAGGAGCGGCTGGAGCGCGAGTACAACCTGGACTTGATCACCACGGCTCCCTCGGTGGCCTACCATGCGTGGGTGAAGGGCGAGATGATTCGCGTCGACAACCCATCGAAGATGCCTCCGGTCGGAGACATCGAGCGCATCGAAGAGCCGATCATGAAGGTCGTGGTGCACGTTCCTGCGGAGTACGTCGGCGCGGTGGTCGCGCTGTGCGAGGAGCGTCGCGGCATCCAACAGAACATCCACTTCGCCACCACGGATCACGTCGTCATCACCTACGAGCTACCCCTCTCCGAAGTGATCCTCGACTTTCACGACAAGCTCAAGAGCGCCTCTCGCGGCTACGCCAGCATGGACTACGAACTGACTGGATATCGCGCCGACGACCTGGTGAAACTCGACATCATGGTGAATGGGGAGCCCGTGGACGCACTCAGCGTCATCGTTCACCGCGCCTTCTCCCAGCATCGCGGCCGCGCTCTGGCGTCGAAGATGAAAGAGCTGGTGCCACGTCAGCAGTACGACGTGGCCATTCAAGCCGCGATTGGCGCCAAGATCATTGCCCGCACCAACGTGCGGGCGCTGCGCAAGGACGTCACGGCGAAGTGCTACGGCGGCGATATTTCCCGTAAGCGAAAGCTGCTGGAGAAGCAAAAAGCTGGAAAGCGCCGAATGAAGCAGTTCGGAAAGGTCGACGTGCCTCAGGAAGCGTTCCTGGCAATTCTCAAGCTGGACTCCTGAAGCCAACGATCGGCATCCAACGCCGGTTCGACCAACGACACTCCTGGAGTCGCACGGACATCGCGCGCCCAAGCGGCCGCACACTCAAGCAAGTCAATCGGAGAGAGCATGGATCGAGACGCGCTAGCCGCACTCAACGCGAGCCTGCAAGCAGGGCAACGAATCACCCACCTCGGGGCCGCAGCGTTTGGCCCCAAACTTTCCGTTGAGCGCTACCGGTTGAGCAACGGGTTGGATGTTCTCGTGTGCGAGGACCACTCGGCCCCCGTCGTGGCGTACCACACCTGGTTCCGGGTCGGCTCGCGACACGAAACCAAGGGCAAGACAG
The DNA here is from genome assembly GCA_030433055.1 of Polyangia bacterium. Classification (GTDB taxonomy): domain Bacteria; phylum Myxococcota_A; class Polyangia; order Polyangiales; family Polyangiaceae; genus JAHBVY01. The sequence goes on along the minus strand of JAUILJ010000048.1, from coordinate 11,692 downwards.
GGCTCGCGCACCTCTTCGAACATCTGATGTTCAACGAGACGGAGAACCTACCGAAGGGTGAGTTCGATCGTCGCCTCGAGGAAGCCGGGGCAGACACCAACGCATCAACGTGGCTCGACTGGACCCACTACAACATCGCCGTACCGAGCGATCAGCTGTCCCTCGTAATCCAGCTGGAAGCGGAGCGGATGGGCTCTCTGGTGCTGAAGGAACCGCAGGTGGAGAGCGAAAAGGAAGTGGTCGCCAACGAGCGCCGTTACCGCGTTGACGACGATGTCGAAGGCGCGGTCAACGAGGTGCTGTGGGCCACGGCGTTCACCAAGCATCCCTATCACCACCCGACCATCGGCTGGATGGCAGATATCGAGGGCTTCACCACCGACGACTGCCGGAGCTTCTACGAGGCGTACTACGCACCGAACAACGCCTGTGTCGTCGTGGTGGGAGACGTCAAAGCCGCAGACCTGCTGCGCGAGATGGTGAATGCGTACTCGGGGCTCGCTCCGTTTGACCTGCCGCTGGAGGACAGCTGGCCGGAGCCACCTCAGGACGGCGAACGCCGAGTCGAGCTCACACAACCGACTTCGACGGAGAAAGTAGCGGTCGCGTACCACGCTCCTGCGCTAGGCGATTTCGATCACCCGGCGCTCGCCGTGCTGAACGAGGTACTCTCTGGAGGCCGCGCGAGCCGCCTCTACAATCGCCTGATCACCGAGCTAGAACTAGCGACTGAGGTGCGGACATTTCTGGGCCCATTCCGCGACCCTGGGCTGCTCGAAGTCTACGCCTCCGGGCGCGAAAACATCCGCGCGGAACAGCTGCTCGAGGAGATCGACGCTGAGCTCGAGAAGCTCTTGCGGGAGCCGGTTGCTCAGCCCGAGCTCGAGCGAGCCTGCGCGCGAATCGAGTTAGGATTGCTTGGAGGGCTGGAGAACGTCGAAGGCAGGGCCAGCACGATCGGCTTCTACGAGACCGTACTGGGCCGTCCCGGAGCTGCCTTCGAGCGGCTCGAAGCCATGCAACGCGTCACCCCGAGCGACCTCCTGCGTGTTGCTCGTCGCTACCTGAAGAACGACCAGCGCACCATGGTCATCGTGCGACCAAACCGCGACGGGCAGGTGGCAGCGTGATTGAAGTCCTCGTCGAGCGCGACGCCGCGCTCCCCCTGGTCCACTGTTCACTCGCCCTGCGAATCGGCTCGGTAACAGATCCTCCCGGAAAGGAAGGGCTGACCCGATTGCTGTTTCGGCTCATGCGACGCACCGGCGGCCTCAGCACGGCTCGAATCCTTGATGAGCGGATCGACCGCTTGGGCGCGGCGATCTGGGTCGACGTAGGCCAGAGCACGTCCGGCGTTCATGGCACCACGATCTCCCGCAACCTCGACGGCTTCTTGGATGTGCTCTCTGACATCATCCTGCGCCCCGGTCTGGACGTCTCCGAGTTCGAGCGCCTGAAGCGGGAGGCCCAAAGCGAGCTGATTGATGTGCTGGACAGCGATCGCAGTCTGGCCAGGCGTTGGTTCGCACGCCGCCTGTTCGCGGGGCACCCCTACTCCCGCCCTACGGGGGGCACGAAGGGCACCCTCGCCGCGATCCAGATCGAAGACCTGCAGGAACGCTACAAGCAGCTGTTCTGCCCTGAGAACCTGGTCCTCGCCATGGCGGGTGACGTCGACGAGGGGCGCGCCCAAGCGTTCGCCGACAAGCTGGGAAGCGCGTTACCTCGAGGCAACGCGACCAGTGATCCAACTCCAGAGCCACATCAGCGCCCCGGTCGTCACCTGGCGTTCGTGGACAAGCCCGAGCGCACCCAAACTCAAATCCTGATCGGCTGCCTCGGCAGCCACCCTCATGATCCGGACCACATCCCGCTTCACATCGCCAACACGGTATTCGGCGGCACGTTCACGTCCAGGCTGACTCAAGAAGTACGCGGCAAGCGGGGTTGGTCCTATGGCGCCTACGCCAGCCTGCCCGTCGACCGCCGTCGCCGAAGCTTCAGCATGTGGACGTTCCCAAAAGCGGACGATGCCCTCGCCTGTGTTCAGCTGGAGCTCCAGCTGTTCGAAGACTGGGTGCGAGGCGGAATCACCCAGGACGAGCTGGACTGGGTGAAAGCGTACCTGATTCGTTCTCACGCTTTCGCAATCGATAGTGCAGCCAAGCGCGTCGGCCAGCTCCTCGACATGGAACTCTATGGCCTGCCTGAAGGTTACCACACGGAATACGTATCGCGGGTCGGAGACGTCAGCTTGGAACAGGCCAATCGCAGCTTGCGTCGCTTGACTCCGAAAGACCTGCTGATCACCGTCGTTGGCAGCCAAGAGCCGATACTCGAAGGACTCAAGGCGGGGATCCCCCACCTCGAGTCGAGCGAGATCATCCCCTTCGACGCCAACTGAACTCCGGGCTCACGTCGCTAGACGCGGGTCGAGCGCCCGAGACCGCGGAGCCCGAAGCGCAGATACACCTCAGGTCAGCTCGAGTAGCTTCGCCATGTCTTCGGCGACGCTGGCGGCCCTCGCCGCGAGATCATCCTCTGCCCCCGTGATCGATTGCTCACTGTCGAGCTGCTGGCAAAGGTCCACATAGATCTTGAGCTTGGGCTCGGTGCCGCTTGGTCGAACCAAGATGCGCCCCGAGTCGAGCTCGATCGCCACCAGATTTGCGCTGGGGAGCCAGCGTGGACGGTCCGCGGCGCCCTGCTCATAGTCAGTCATACCGAGCACCTCAGCGCCCCCCACCCGCTCGGGCGAGCTGGCCCGAAGGCGCTCCATGGCGGAAGCGATGGCTTCGGCTCCGTCGGCGCCGGGCAAGGTAACGCTCTTCTGCGTGCTCACCCATAGCCCGTGGGCTCGATACAGCTCGTGCAGGTGCTCCAGCACGCTCTTGCCTCCCGCCTTGAGCGCCGCAGCCATCTCCGCGAAGAGCACGGCCGCGCTGATCCCATCCTTGTCGCGGACGAGATGCCCGGCGGAGTAGCCGATGGCTTCCTCGAAGCCGAACACGTAGTTCACACCGCCCTTCGCTTCGAGGTCCATGGCGGCGTTCCAGATCCACTTGAAGCCCGTGAGCGTCTGATCCCAGTGGGCGTCGTAGTGCTTCGCCAAGGCAGCCAGCATGGGGCTCGAAACGATGCTGGAGATCACCATCCGCCTTGGCGTGGCTGGCGCGGCCGCCAGCATGAAGTCCGCTAGGAGGACGCCTATCTGGTTTCCCGTGAGCTGGAGCCAGCGCCCCGTGAAGGTCTTCACACACACAGCCAGGCGGTCCGCGTCGGGATCGTTTGCCAAGATCAGCTCTGCGTCGCACTCCTTGGCGAGCGCGAGCGAAAGATCGAGGGCGCCCTGCTCCTCCGGGTTGGGAAACTTTACCGTGGGGAAGTGACCGTCCGGCTCGAATTGCTCGGCGACCGCATGAACCCGTCGAAAGCCTGTCTGCTCTAGCCCTCGCATCACGAACTTGCCGCCCACTCCATGCATTGGGGTGTACACGATGGCGAAATCCCGATCGACGTGGAGCTTGGGCCGGAGGGCGTCCAGCTCTGCGAAGTAGCGGTCCACCAAACTAGCCGGGATGGCCTCCGACAGCTCACCAGCGCCCCCCAGCTTCACCTTCGCTGCGGACTCCACTCGCGCAATTCGGCCAGCAATCTCCCCATCAACGGGCGGCACGATCTGGGCCGCGTTGGAGGCATAGACCTTGTAGCCGTTGTACTCGGGCGGGTTGTGGCTCGCGGTGATGCAGACAGCGGCGCTCGCGGACAATTGCCGTGCGGCATAGGCAACGATCGGTGTGGGCACCGGCTCAACGAAGTAGCGCACGGGGATACTCGCACCTTCGAGGACCTGCCGTGTCGCGCGCATGAAATCGTCGCTCGAGAGTCGACCATCCCTCCCCAGCACCACAGGCAGGGTCTTGGCATCGGGAACGCGCGCGAGCAGGTAGTCCGCAAGGCCGCGAGTGGTTCGGATCACGTTGGCGAGGTTCATCCTCGAGCGTCCGCCCCCGACGATCCCACGCAGCCCCGCTGTGCCGAACTCCAGCTCGGCCCCCATGCGTTCTTCCAGCTCGTCCCGTTTGTCTTCGGCGATCAGGGCCGCGAGTTCATCTCGGTCCGAGGCGCTCGGATCCTGATCCATCCACTCTCGGGCGCGTTCGACCACATCCTTTTCGCTCATGGACCAGAGGATAGCGGAGACTCAGCCAATGCCCACGCCCAGCGGATAAGCGCATCGTTCTAGGCGCTTGGGCCGAGCGCGAGACGCGGCGGCCGCCCGCAGAGCGCAGCCTACGACGCGGGCTCGAGCTTCTTGCGCAGCTTGATCGGCTCTCCGTGCAGCGCCAGCTGCCCGCACGCAGCATCCACGTCATCACCGCGGCGCACGCGCACGAAGCAGCTCACTCCCGCGCTCGCCAGGTGTTCACGAAACGTCGCCACCCGTGCGGAGGTCGGAGCCCTGAGGTCCGAAGCCGAGATGGGGTTCATCGGGATCAGGTTCACCTTCACTCGCAGGCCGGACAGCAGCGAGACCAAGCGCTCCGCATGTTCGACGCTGTCGTTGATGCCGTCGATCAAGGTGTACTCGATGGTGATGCGGCGACGTAGCGGGAGAGGATACTCATGTAGCGCGCGAATCAGCTCCTCCACGGGGTAACGCTGGTTCATCGGGAGGATGCGGCTCCGAGTCTCATTGTCCGGCGCGTGGAGGCTGATCGCGAGGCCGACCTTGCCCCCAAAGTCTTCGCCCAGCCGCCGGATCCCGGGCACCAACCCGACGCTGCTGACCGTGATGCGTCGTGGGCTCATGCCGAGGCCTTCGGGATGGGTGATCAGCTGGATCGCGCGCAATGTCTGGTCGTAGTGATGCAGGGGTTCCCCCATGCCCATGAACACGAGGTTGCGCAGGTCCTCCTCCGGCTCCAGGTAGCGCTTGGCAACCAGCACCTGTGCGACGATCTCATCGGCGCGCAGCCCGCGCTGCAGACCAGCCTGCCCGCTGGCGCAGAAGACACAGCCCATCGCGCAGCCGTACTGTGTGGAGATGCACAGCGTCACGCGCTCCCGCGGCGCCGCTTGGTCCTCGGGGTCGAAGCTGGCAGCGGCAGCGTCCGCGTCCTGCGCGGAGATCTCGCCTTCAGCCGCCTCGCGACTCATCGGAATCAGGACACACTCGACGCGACCACCACCCTCGAGTTCCAGCAGCAGCTTGCGTGTACCGTCTTTGGAGCGCAGCACCTCCGCGACGCCGAACGGTTCCGCCAGCCCCGCCTCGGTCAGGCGCGCGCGGAGCGCCTTGCCAAGATCGGTCATTTGCTCGGGATCCATCACCCCCCGTTGATGAATCCAGCGAAACACCTGACCGGCGCGGTAGGGGCGCTCACCGAAGCTCTGCAGCACCTCCCGCCACTCCTCTGGGAAACGAGCAACCGGGTGTAGTTCGACACTCATGTTTCAGCCCTCTCGCGCTCCCGCGCCTTTGCTTCGTCCCAGTAGCCATCCAGCTCCGAGAGCTCGAGGCCCGAGGTCGGTTTACCGCGGTCGTCCCGGGGCCAATCCCCATGATTTTTCCGCACAGAATCTTCTACGAAGGCGAAGCGGTCCTGAAACTTGTCGCAGGTGCGGCGCAGAGCCCGTTCCAGGTCGATGCCGCGGTGACGCGCGAGGTTGACCAGGGCGAAGAGTACATCACCGAACTCTGCCTCCGCTGCATCCTGATCTGCGGCCGCAAGCGCCTGGTCAAGCTCTCCCAGCTCCTCGCTCACCTTCGCGCGCGAACCTTCGGCGTCCGGCCAGTCGAAGCCCACCTTGGATACACGCTCGGAGATCGAGTGGGCCCGACGCAGGGCGGGCAGGGACCGCGGCACCGCGGCCAAGAGTGGCCGCCAGCCTTTTTCCTCGCGTTTGATTTCCTCCCAGCGACGGGCAATGCGAGCTCGACCGGCTGAGTCGCTCGGCTCCACCGGAGCTGCTTCGAAGACATGGGGATGGCGCCTGACCAACTTCTCACAAATCCCGAGCAGCGCATCGTCGGGACCGAAGGCGCCTTCACGGCGGGCCAGTTCCGCAAGGAAAACTACCTGAAACGCGAGGTCTCCGAGTTCCTCTCGAAGGTCCTCACGATCGCCGCCGTCGATGGCGTCGATCACCTCACACGCTTCCTCGAGCACGTAGTCTCGTAGGCTCTCCGGAGACTGCTCTCGGTCCCAGGGACAGCCGTCGTCGGCCAGGAGGCGCCTCATCACCGCCACCAGCGCCGAGAACGTATCTCCGCGTTGCTCGGCTAAGGGAATACTGGCAGGAAGCTCGAAACCGCGGCCCATGGGAGCCTGCTCTAGCACAGCTCCTCGCGGGTGCGCGCTCGGGCTCGAACCCGCGCGCCTCACCCCCAAGCTCGCGTGCGATCTACTAGAAGAGATAACGCTCGCCAGAGTCGCAGAGCACCGTGACGACGTTGCCTGCCTGGAGCTTGCTTGCCACTTCCAGGGCGGCGTGCACGTTGGCTCCCGACGATGGCCCCACCAGGAGACCCTCTTCCCGCGCTAGCCGGCGCACCATGCGCTCGGCAGCGACGTCGCTCACTCCGATCACTTCGTCGAGCAGATCGCGCTCGAGGATCTCCGGCACGAAACCCGCGCCCAGGCCCTGGATCCCGTGCATACCCGGTCGGTTACCGCTCAGCACCGCGCTCGCAGCGGGCTCGACGGCGACGACCTTCAGAGACTTGCCGACCTTCTGTTTCAGCACGGCACCCACACCCGTCACGGTTCCACCGGTGCCGACGCCAGCGACGAACGCAGCCACGTCCCCATCTAGCTGCTCCAGGATCTCGAGGGCCGTTCCCCGCGCATGCGCCATGGGGTTGGCTGGGTTGTCGAACTGGCTCGGCATGAACGCGCCCGGGGTCGACTTGAGCAACTCCTGGGAACGCTTGACCGCTCCTGCCATTCCATCTTGGGCGCCGGTCAGCACGATCTCGGCTCCGTATGCGCGCAGGATGTAGCGACGCTCGAGGCTCATATCCTCGGGCATCACCAACACACAGCGGTAACCACGCACAGCGGAAATCATCGCCAAGCTGATCCCGGTGTTGCCGCTGGTGGCTTCGATGATGCTCGCGCCGGTCTTGAGCTTTCCCTCTCGCTCTGCCGCGAGGATCATGGAGAGCGCAGGGCGATCCTTCACGCTGCCCCCGGCGTTGATGAACTCGGCCTTGGCCCAGACTTGGGCGGCGCCGTCATGAATGCGCCCCAGGCGCACGAGCGGGGTGCCCGCGATGAGCCCCAGCGCACCATCAGCGACGAGTAGGCCGCTCTGAGTGCGCCGAGCGGCTTCGGGGAGGTGGATGGGGAAGGCTTTTCGATCGCTCATGAGTCCTCGGAACAGCAACGACGTTAGCATCGGCGGGATGCCGCTGCGACGGCGGAGCGCGCGCGAGGCTTGGTATTGGGCGTCACGCGTCGGCGATCAATTTGGCCGGGCGTCCGTCGACCTCGAGCGTCCCATCTGCCGCAGCGCTCTTGAGGAACGCGAAGCTCAGCACTCCCCCCAAGCCCGTCACTCGCGAACGCAACTGCCCCACACCCTGCCCTGTTCCGTCAGTGACTTCGGCGTCAGCAGGCGGCAGCTGATCCCCCTCGATCAGCAGTGGGAACAGGCTGCGACGCACCTTGCCTCGCATGTCCTGCATGCAGACGACCTCTTGCCCCAGATAGCAGCCCTTGTCCCAATCCACCGGGCCCTGACCCAACGCACGGTGCGCGATCCCCGCCTCATGGGGATTGCTCTCAACGGAGTAATCGATTCCCCACTCAGGGAGATAGCGCTCGACCCGCAACGCGGCCCAGCTGGCTTCGTCGAGCGGCTCAGCCCCCGCGGCGCGGAGCTGGGTCTCTAGCTGGTCCAGCTGGGCGTCACTCACCGCAATCAGCGCGCCGCCGAGACCGGTCCCATCGAACTCACCCCAGGCGGCACTGGAGCGCTCTGCACACTGCACCGAAGCGGGCCCGAGCAGCACCACGAGCCGCTGGTCGGGGGCGAGTTCGAGCTCCGCGTCCTCCATGATCAGGAACCGATCGAGCAGCTCGACCAGGCCCTGCGCCTGGCCTGGCGGCGTGAAGACGATCAGCGCTTCATCCTGCTCGATCAGCCACAGCTCGCTCTGGATCTTGCCCTGCTTGGTCAGGGCCAGCCCCCAGCCAGCCACGCCGGGTTTCACCCTGGCGACGTTATTGGTGAGGAGACCGTTCAACCACGACTTGCGATCGGGCCCACGTACGCTGAACGCCTCGTGGGCGGGCCGATGGATGAACAGGCAGCTCGCCTGCGTCGAGACGTGTTGGGGCGGCCAGGGCGCAGCGGACATGCGTAGGTCCTAGTGCGCGCTGGTTGAGCTGGCAACAATGCTCGGCGACGAACGTCAGTCGACGGGAACCCCGTCGCTCACGACGGGATAGATGGGGCCGTTGATCACCGTGAGCGTCTTCAAATCACCGCCTGGTGCGCGCAGCTTGAGCTTGACCCCAGTCTGCGAGTTCGCATTGACCAAGCTCTGCGCATCCCCATCCTCGAAGCTCGACACCGGCTTGTCCTGGATCTCCAGGATTTCGTCACCCTTTGCCATCCCGAGGCGCCCGGCAGGAGACTCCGCGATCACGCGACTGATGAAGATCCGCTCGGTGCGCAGCTCGTAGTAGAAGCCAAGACCGATCTTGGCATGTGCAGGCTCGACCCGAAGCGTGACCGAGGCACCGCTGTCGCAGTCGAACGCGACCTCTCCCTGGTACGCGTCCTCTTTCAGGCTCGACAGATTCTTCACGCAGATTGGGTGGTTGTTCACGGGATTCGAATCCCACACCTCCACCCTCAGCTTGGATCCGCGCGGGATGCGGTAGTTCGCCTTCTTCTGGTTGGGCCACGTGGGGCTCAGCGTGTTGGCTTGTACGGGAGTGCGGAACAACTCTTTGTTGTTCAGGAACAGGATTGCATACGGATCCGGAGCAGCCCCTCCGATCTTGTCCCACTTGCGACCGTCGCGAGTAGTCGTCGGGATCCGCGCCTCCTTGAAGCCGACGAACAGCAGATCATCCGGGGGTGGCGGCTTCAGCTCTCGACCAGCGGGGGGAGGCCGCAGGGGTGAGGAGAGCTCTGGATAGACGGCGCCGCAGCCGGCGACCGCGAGGGCAAGCACGAATGAGACCCAGGTGAGCCAGCCACCGCCAAAGCCCTTCGACCCAGCGTCGCCCGCCTCCGCTCGGACGTCGCGTGAAGCCGGCCTGTAACTCGTTGCTGTGAATCCCATGCAACCCGCCAGGCTAGTGCCCCAGGTACCTGATTTCCAGTGTTTTGCCGCGGCGAGTCAGGGCGGCGCGGATTCTGTGGACTGGGGTCCTCGATCCCCTGCTCCCCCCGAGCTGCGCGAGCACACGCTCAGAGCGGTCGCCGTCTCGCCCTGATTGAGCTATGCGCGCTCTCCATGAGCGACAGCACGACGCACGAATCCGTAAGCGTGGGTGAGCTGGGGCAGCACGTTGGTCAGGTCGTGCTGCTCCGAGGCTGGCTGAAGAACATGCGCAGCTCGAAGAAGCTGCACTTTCTCGAGCTGCGTGACGGCAGCGGGGTCGCCCAGTGCGTGGTCTTCAAAGGCGACGTCACACCCGAGGTCTTCGCCCTGGCGGGTGGTCTCACGCAGGAGTCTTCCCTGAAGATTCTGGGAGAGGTGCGGGAGCATCCGAAGCAGAAGGGCGTCTACGAGATCGGGGTGAAGGACCTGGAGCTGCTGGCAGGGGCAACCGATTTTCCCATCAGCCCCAAAGCCCACGGCACCGACTTCTTGATGGACCATCGCCACCTGTGGCTGCGCTCCACGCGCCAGCACGCGATCTTGCGAGTGCGCCACGCGATCATCCAGGCCGTTCGCAACTTCTTCGACAGCCGTGGCTTCACCCTCGTCGACGCACCCATCTTCACGCCCAACGCGTGCGAAGGCACGAGCACGCTGTTCGAAACCGACTACCACGGACAGCCAGCCTACCTCACCCAGAGCGGTCAGCTGTACATGGAAGCTGCAGCGGCTGCGGTTGGCAAGGCCTACTGCTTCGGCCCTACTTTCCGCGCAGAAAAAAGCAAGACTCGCCGCCACCTGGCTGAGTTTTGGATGGTCGAGCCCGAGGTTGCGTTCATGGACCTGGATGGCGACATGCAGCTCGCCGAGGACTTTCTGTGCGCCATCGCGAGTCATGTGCTCGAAACACGGAAGCCGGAGCTCGAGGCTCTGGAGCGCGACATCAGCAAGCTCGAGTCGATCAAACCACCGTTCCCTCGCATCACCTACGCCGAGGCCATCGACATCCTCCGCGCCGAAGGACATGACGCCAAGATGGGCGACGACTTCGGGGCCGAGGAAGAGACGGTCATCTCATCCAAATTCGATCGCCCCGTGATCGTCCATCGCTACCCCGCCGCGCTCAAAGCCTTCTACATGAAGCAGGACCCAGCGAACCCCGAGCTTTCCCTGTGCATGGATGTGCTGGCGCCAGAAGGATACGGCGAAATCATCGGCGGCGGGCAGCGCGAAGATGACCTCGGCCGGCTCGAGCACATGATCGATCACCATCAACTGCCCAAGGAGGCCTTCGAGTGGTACCTCGACCTTCGGCGGTATGGCAGCTTCCCCCACGCAGGCTTCGGGCTCGGCATCGAGCGCTCGGTAGCGTGGATCTGCGGGCTGCCCCACGTGCGGGAGACGATCCCGTTTCCCCGCATGCTGCATCGCCTGGCCCCCTGAGCGGAGCACTAAGTTTCCCTAAGGTAAGGGGCCCCGTCCTCCCCGCGTGCGAGCCCGCACGCGCTGGCTATTTCGTCGCGATAAGCCAACCAGCTCTCGAGCGTCGCCTCCATGTGACGAACCATGGCGGCGGCGTGAGCGGGCGCGGCGTGTTCCAGCAGGCAACGCCAGGCGGCAGCGCGATGGCTCCCTTCAACCTGGCGGTGGGCCCGTGTCAGCGCGAGGCGCTCGAGAGGCAGCCCGTAATGCTTCACCAGCGGGTGTTCCTCTAGCGGAGCCTGTGGCCTCCTGGGTGCGGCGGCGTCCAGCTCGCCCCGCTCGAAGCGAGTACCCTCGAGGAACAGCGTCGTCACTGACGCCGCGACCTCCCAGGGTTCCCCGAGAGTCGCGGCATCTATTACCTCCCGGAATCGCCGAGCAGCCGGCAACAAGTCGACTCGCTCGAAGCGCTCGATGGCCATGCCCAGTCCGCGAGGATATTCCAAGAAGAGTTCGGGGTGAGGGCGCCCGGCGGAGATCCCGCCAGTCTCCTCTTCGTAGACGTTCTCGATCAGCTCCCGTCTGACGGCCGCGATGGGACAGACGACGTAGGCGCGCGCGACCAGCACCGGGAAGTCGCGAACGTAGGTCGCGTACTCCTGCTCCAGATGAACGTGGAGCCGCTCTCTCGGCACGATGCCCCCGGTGAACGCCGGCCATGCCCAGTGGGATTTGCGCTCCATCACGCCGAGCAAGGCTTCTTTCAGATCTTCAGAACTCATCAGCCAGCAACTCTAGCAGGCTGCTGAAAAGCTGCGTTTTCCAGCAGCCTGCGTGCTGATCCGCTAGCCTTCGCGCGCGTAGGGTTCGCCGCGCAAGATGCTGAAGCCGCGATAGATCTGCTCCGCCAGCACCACCCTTGCG
>JAUILJ010000949.1 GCA_030433055.1 Polyangia bacterium | reverse complement strand
TCGGCGCCGACCTCAGCGCTGGCGGGTGCGGTATCCCCATCGTCGGCCTGGGTGCCGGTGCGCTCTGCATCCCCTCGTGCGTCGTGTTGCGTCGCCGGCTCCGCGACGATCGCCGCGCCCTTGCTGTCCGCCTTGTTTTCCTGCGGAAGCGCCAGTGGCTTGTTGAGACCGGGCTTACCCGGGTTGATCTCCACGCTGACCTTCGCGGGATCGGGCTCGGCGTGGGTCGTATCCCGTCCGCAGCCGGTCAGAGAAACCATCAGCGCGCACACACCCAGGCTGAGCACGCTCTTGCGTAGCAGGCTGAGCTTGTGCCTCGCGGGGTTGCGGCTGGAGTCTTGGGTTGCTCGGGTCATCGTCTGTTCACCTTTCCGCCGGACGGTTGGTTCCTCGTGGGGGCCCTCGTCCTTGGCAAGGAACCTAAAGGGCAAGCTTCGAACCAACCAAGTTTGTTGCAGATGAACTGGCGACTTTTTGCGGGATTTTTGGGGGTTAGGCGCGCTGTAGGGTGACGAGACGCGACCCACGTCAGCGTGTGCCTGGATCAACGCGCCGTGTCTTCACAGACGCAGATCCAGCCCTGCATTTCGGCTTCCGTGTCGTCAGCGCGCGGCGGCGTATGCTCTGGCCAGGTGCAAGAGCGCCGCGCTGATCGACGTGCAGAGCTCGTAGCGGGGCCAGTCGTCTCGCTCGCGAACGTGAGGCGTGAACACCAGGTAGTCCCGCGGCACGACGTCGAACCACGTGCGGTGGCTCATGCGCTTCAGTAAGCCCTCAGTGAAGTCCAGCTGGGTGTCGGGTGAGGCGCCCGGCGTCAGGGTACGCTGCGCCTCACCCCCACCCCCCGACGCGGCTTCGAACACCTGGCCGTAGCGTTCAAAGACCCGCGTTACGCTTCCTCGGGGTAATAAAAGTGGCTCCGCCTCCCCGACTCCGATCGCGACGCTGCCAGCCGGGTCCACCACGAGCCAGGTGTGCTCCGTCACGTCCGGAGCAAGCTCCCGTTCGAAGATGCACAGGCGACCGCCAGCGCTGGGCACCTAGGCGCCCGCCGCCTTCGTCATCAGGGCTGTGAGGCGCTTGGCCAAGGCTCCAGGATCCTCCAGCGGGCTGCCCTCCGCGAGCAGCGCCTGGTCGTAGAGCACTTCGATCCACTCGCTCACGTCTCCCACGTCCTTGGCCTCGCTGTTGAGGGTGTCCAAGCGGCGGATCAGCGGGTGATCTGGGTTGAGCTCCAGCACGCGCTTCTGCGCGCCCATGCCGAGCTTCTGCGCGCGCATCAGCCGCTCGATGTGCGGCGCGAGCCCACCGTCGGGGATCACCAAGCAGACGGGCGAGTCCGAGAGGCGCGTCGAGGTGTGCACCTCGCTCACGCGATCCGACAACACGCGCTCGAAGCGCTCCCGCAGGCCCTTGAGTGCCTCGTCGCGGGCTTCACGCGCCTTCTCCGCGGCTTCCTCATCGTCGCCGTCCAAGTTGAGCTTCTCGCTCATGGCGTTGACCAGCTTGTGACCGTCGTACTCGGTGAACTGGCTCACCACGAAGGGATCAACCGGGTCGGTCATGAAGAGCACCTCGAAGCCACGCTTCTTCAGCGCCTCGAGGTGTGGGCTCGTTTCCACAAGGCGACGCTCTGCGCCGGTGACGTAGTAGATGTCCTTCTGGCCCTCGGCCATGCGCGCGACGTAGTCCTTGAGGCTGTACAGATCGCTCGCCGAGTGCGTGCTCTCGTAGCGCACCAGCTCGTGCAGTTTCTCGGCGTGCTCGGGCTCGAAGTGCAGGCCCTCTTTCAGCACCGCGCCGAACTCACGGAAGAAGCTGACGTAGTCCTCGGGGCGCTCGCTCGCCAGCTCTTCGAGCATGCCGAGGGTCTGACTCACGACTTGCTTGCGCATGATGCGCACTGCCTTGGAGTCCTGCAGGATCTCCCGGGAGACGTTGAGCGGCAGATCCTCGCTGTCCAGCACGCCGCGCACGAAGCGCAGCCACTTCGGCAGCACCTCTTCGCAGTCGTTCATCACGAACACGCGCTTGACGTGCAGGCGGATCCCCTTCTTCGCGTCGGGGTCGAACAGATCGAAGGGCGCCTTCCTGGGCAAGAAGAGCAGGCCCGTGAACATCTGGGTGCCTTCCACGTGGAAATGACGGCGAGCGAGCGGCGCCTCGAAGTCGTGGCTCAGGTGTTTGTAGAACTCGGCGTACTGCTCGTCGGTGACCTCCTTGGGGCTCCGCTGCCACAGCGCGCTGCCGCGGTTGACGCGCTCGTAGGTCGGGGTGGCGTCGTCGGCATTTTCCGCGTCCTCGGGCGGCTTGGCGAGCTCGATCGGGTGGCTCACGTAGTCGGAGTAGCGGGTCACCAGCTGACGGATGCGCCATCCGTCCAGGTATTGCTTGGCGTCCTCCTTGAGCTTGAGCACCACATCGGTACCGCGGGAGGCGCGCTCGGTCGGCTCGATGGAGAAGCTGTCCTTGGCCTCGGAGGTCCAGGCGAACGCTTCCTCGCTGCCTGCGCGGCGGGTCACGACGCGCACTTCGTCGGCCACCAGGAACGCCGAGTAGAAGCCGACCCCAAACTGGCCAATCAGCTGCAGCGCGTCCTTCCCCGCGGCTTGCGCCTCCGTCAGGCGCTCCATCAGCTGGCGCGATCCGGAGTGGGCGATCGTACCGAGATTGGTCATCAGCTCGGCGTGGGACATGCCGATCCCGTTGTCGCTGATCGTCAGCGTGCCGGCCTCGGCATCGGGGGTGATCCGGATCCTGAGCTCCGTGTCGTCGCCCATCAGCGCCGGATCGGCGATGGCTTCGAAACGCAGCTTGTCCACGGCGTCTGAGGCGTTGCTCACCAGCTCGCGGAGGAAGATCTCGGGATTGGAGTACAGCGACCCGACGACGAGGCGCAGGACCTGACTGACTTCGGCTTGGAATGCGTGGACTTCGGCCATAGCGACGCGCAGAAATGGCCACCCGGCGAGGAAGTGTCAAGGACCGCGGCCCGAGACACGGACAGGGAGCCTACCTAGCCGCCGCCTAGCCGCCGCCCTAGAACCTGGCCCACACCCCGAAGCCGCCGCCGCTGGGCGCCGCCTGGGGCACCAGGGCCACGTTGGGCTGCTCGGCTTCGTCGTGGCTCAGCACCAGGTATGCGCCAGCGGCGAGAAACACCGCGCCCGCG
>JAUILJ010000047.1 GCA_030433055.1 Polyangia bacterium | reverse complement strand
CCTGCACCGCTGCCGCCTGCGCTGCTGCCGCCTGCACCGCTGCCGCCTGCGCTGCTGCCGCCTGCGCCGCCAGTTTGAGCGCCGCTGCCAGCGGTGGAGCTGCCTGCCTGAGCACCGTTACCGCCGGTGGACGCTGCTCCCATTCCAGCGCTGCCTCCCTCACCGGCGCCGCCAAACGAGTCACCCGCGGTGCCAGCCGAGGCACCGAAACCGTTACCTCCGGGATCCGAACCGCCGGCCGCCGCTCCTCCGGTGCCCGTGTCTACGGGCCCGCGGTTCAGTGTCTCCGAGCTGGCGCATGCAGCGAGCAGCGCGAGCGCGCCAAGGCCAAGCCCGGCGCGCAGAGTCGCTGGAGCACCCCGCTGCTCAGTTGATGGACCCGCAGCGGACTCGCTCGTCCGCTTCATCCCGGTTGTTCCCGTCATTGCATTCCTGGATGACATTGTCGGGATCGACGACGCCATAGATCAAGATGCTGGCGTTCTTGGGGAAGTTCGGGATGGTGGCGGTGAAACTATCGCTGCCGCCCGCAGCGATCGGACCGGGCCGCGTGAGCTCATGGATCACCGTTCCACCAGCGCTTGGGTCGCCCGCGTAGTAGCGCACCACTACGTTGCTCGCATCGAGGGATCCGTCGTTGAACACCGTGGTAGGCACATCCACCATGGGGCAGTTCTTGGCGGGAATATCCAGCTGGATTCTTAGGTCAGCGAGCTGAGAGCCAGCGCTCACGGGCTGGCTGAGCTCGTTGTCGTCCTCGTGGCACTCCCGCTCGACGTTCAGGTCGTCGACGCGCACCAGGACGCTGTCGGGCAGCACGCCGGGCGTGTCGTTGGCGGCGTTGTAGGACACTGTGAGGAAGATCACGTCGCCAGGCTCGAGGCTGCTCGTGATGGTGGTCGTCAGCGCCTGGCCCGCGCCATCGGAGAGTGGGGGAGTCGTACCGCCGCCCCAGTCACCGTAGAACGCCACCGTCACGCCAGGCCCTACGCGCAAATCGCCGATATTGGAGATCTGCACGGTGATCTCGATCTGGTCGTTCAGCTGACCACACGAGGCCCCGGGGGAGGTGATCTGGATGGCCTGCACCACCAGGTTCGGAGCCACCCCGAAGGAGCGTGGGTTGCTGCGGTAGGTGTTGTAGAGGCGGCCGTTGTACGGCTTCCAGGACTCGGGCTCGAAGCGCGGGATGCTGCCGCCTTCGGTGACGTTGGTCACGTGGTAAGCATGCTGGTTCCAGATTCGCCGTGCGGAAACCCACAGGTCGCTAGCATCGCCCCACATCTCGAGGCCGTTGTTGTACTCAGACGCCATGCGGTCGGCGCCGTTGCAGAAGCCGGACTCGTTGCTGGTGCCGAAGATGATCTCCGCGTTGCCATCGTTGTCGGCGTCCGCGACGATCGGGTACTCGATGCGTGTCCTGCTCTCGGAGGCGAACTTGGCGAGCTCCGTGCCCGCGAGGCCGTCATACACCCGGAAGTAACACTCGTCGTTGTAGACGACCTCTGCGGCACCATCGCCGTTGAAGTCGAAGACGCTGGAGCCAGTCACCTTGCTGGAGTCGTCCTGAGTGGAGCGGCGCCAGCTGTTGTGCAGGCACACACACTGGTTGGTGGTGGTGTTGCACCCGAACTGCGCCGTGTCCCCGCAGTCGCTGGCCTGCATGCACGAGGTGCTCGGAGGCGTACGCGCTTCGCCCGCGCCTGGGCTCGTGTTGCTGGTCCATGCGGGGCACGCCGCGCCTGTCGGCTGGAAGTCCGTGACGACGTAGGCGGTGGCGCCCGCGGTGCCCACCTCGGGGAAGCCGTCGCCATCGAAGTCGTCGATGTTGGGCGGCCCCCCGTTACTACCGGCGTTGAACGACTGGCTCAGGATCTGAGCGCCGGTCTCGCCATCGATCACGTCGATGTTGCCCGAGCGGACCAGCACGACCTCCGGCTTGCCGTCGAGGGGGAACGCTGGGGAAGGGGGCTCTGAGGCCTGGCCCGATGCGCCCCACACGTCGGCGATGGCGCAGAAGCCGTTGGAGCCAGGGGCGTCCCATAGCGTGGGTAGCTGTCCGTTGCACCACGCGACCTCGTCCGCGTTCGTCTCGGACCCTGTGCAATCCGCTTGCTTCGTAGCGCCGGCTGGTTTCTTGGGGAAACGGTAGGCCGTGGTCCCCGCGACGATCTCCTGGAAGCTATCCCCCGAGATGTTCGCCACGCAGGAGACTGGACCCTGGCCGTTGGTACCCACGTCGCCGCTGCCCTCGAAGTGATCGAGCACCTGCAGCACGCCGCTGCCGTCATGCTCCAGGGTGTAGACATCGCGGCCGATGATCAGCTCGGCGAAGCCGTCGTTGTCCAGGTTTGCGATGGTAACGCCAGGGTTTGCGCCACCGAAGTTCTGGTTGGCGCTGGTCGAGACGATCTTGCCCTCGTTGTCGTAAATTCGGATCCCGTCGCTCTCCGTGAGTGCGACGATTTCGGGCACGCCGTCGTAGTCGAGGTCGCCCACCGCGGGCACGCTGGTGGGGTCCAGATCCGGCTGCGCGCAGCTGACCGACGTGGGGTCCGTGCCTTCGAACCACGCGGTGCCGCCGCAGTTGGCGAAGTAATCCTTGCCCTTGTTGACGCCGCCGCCGTGGATCGCCCGCAGCGTGCCGTTCGTCGTGTACTCGTGGTTCTGGAACGTCATGAAGATGATTTCGGGGAAGTCCCGTTCATCGATCTTGCCGTCGGCGTTGTCATCGTCGAGGTTGGCGACCAGGGGGGTGAGGACCACTTGCGCAGACGCGGGGAACGGCGAGCCCACTGCACTCTCGCTCCCGATGCCGGTTCCGCCCCACTGGATCTCGTTGGTTGGCGGCACGTTGCTGAACGCTACGGGCGGCAATGTGCAGGTCGGCGCGACGCCCGTGCCCGTACAACCATCGACCTCGCAAACGGTGTTCGCCGGGCAGTCCCAGTCGTCCTCGCACGGGCACTTCGCCTGTCCGGCGCCATCGTCGGTGCACGTGCTCGTGTAGTAGGGGTTCGGGCTGTCACAGGAGTACTTGCTGACCTCCTCGTCGCCGATCGGGGTGCACTCGAGCAAGTCGTTGCCCTGGCAGCGAGACTCGCCAGGGGTACAGGCGTCCATGACGCATTTCCCTGAAGAAAATTCGCAGTACTCCGACGGCAGGCACTGCACGTGATCTGTGCACTTCTCTTCGCAGTGCGCCCCGTCGGTCGTCTCGATG
Organism: Polyangia bacterium; assembly: GCA_030433055.1. Lineage (GTDB taxonomy): Bacteria > Myxococcota_A > Polyangia > Polyangiales > Polyangiaceae > JAHBVY01. The sequence continues at coordinate 14,216 of JAUILJ010000047.1, read as the reverse complement.
CACACCGTGTTGCCCGAGCACATCAGCTCCGAACAGGTGTTCGGGACGCAGCTCGACATCGTACCGTCCGCCTGACAGTGCTGATCGGCTCCGCAGTCCACTCCCACGCAGGGGTCAGTCCCGGAGTCGCCCGCGGTTCCGCCCGCGCCTCCGCCGTCGGTGTCGATGATGCCACCGGAGCCGCCATTGAGCGTGCCGCCGCTGTTCCCAGCGCCCGCGGTGCCCCCGTTCTGGAAATTGTTCGGTGGGTTGGCCACTTCCGCGTCCCCGCAACCGATCGCTGCACAAACGCCAATCAACCCAGCCAGCCCGCTCGTTAGCCCCTGACGCAACACCCGCATCGTTTTATGATACCGGAAAGTTCGAACACGAGTGGAGGCATTCCGGTGCCGTCCGCTCGCTTCCATGAGAGAAGAGAGGCGCCTCAGCGTCCCAAGCGATGTGGCACCTTGGTTGTCGCTCGCGCGGGCGAGGGCACGAGTGCTACAGCCAGCGTCGCCGACAGCGTCGCCTTTGACACCGGGACAGCGCCGCAGTTTGTGGCAGGGCGCTTGCAAAACCCAAACGGGTTCGCATGTTCCGTAGATCACCGTTCGCTGAAGCGGTGACCCACGTCGACCCTCTCCCCCCCGATCCCCCAGTCCGCACCCACTCCCAGCAGACTCTCCACGACTCTTCGAGCAGCCGATCCGCCTCATGTCTCAGACCAATCCGCCCCCTCGTCCCAGCTTGCCCGGTGGGCCGCCACCCAGTCCGGACTCCCAGCGGCCCCAGCCATGGGGTCTGATGATCTTGATGGCGCTGCTGTTTGCGGCGTTCTGGGGTTACCAGAACCTCTCCTCGATGGGGGGCCAGAGCGCCAGCATCCCCTACACCGAGTTCTACCAGCAGGTCGGCGAGGGCAAGATCGAGCAGGTCGAAATCCGTGGGGATAAGGTCTCGGGAAAGTACAAGCCCGGTGCGGAAGGCGAGAAGGGCAAGCGGTTCAACACCGTGCTGCCCCTGCAAGAGGACAAGGACCTCCTACCCGCGCTGCGCAACAACAAGGTAACGGTCGAGGTCGTCTCACCCGACGGTGGCATGCTCGTGGTGCTCAGCCAGTTGCTGCCCTTCCTGGTGCTGATTGGCGTCTTCATCTGGATGGGCCGACGCACCTCCAAGATGCTCTCTCAGGGGGGACCGTTCGGCGGGCTGATCAAGGGCCGCAGCAAGCGCTTCAACCAGGAGACCGACGTCACCATCGGGTTCTCCGACGTCGCCGGTTCGACCGCAGCCAAACAGGACCTTCAGGAGGTCGTTGACTTCCTCAAGGATCCGACGCGGTTTCAGCGCCTGGGCGGCAAGGTGCCGCGGGGCGTGCTCCTGGTCGGTCCACCAGGCACCGGAAAGACGCTGATCGCCCGCGCCGTCGCAGGCGAAGCAGGCGTGCCTTTCTTCTCGATCAACGGCTCCGAGTTCATCGAGATGTTCGTGGGCGTAGGTGCCGCGCGGGTACGTGAGCTGTTCGAGGAGTCGAAGAAGGTCTCGCCCGCCATCATCTTCATCGACGAGATCGATGCAGTGGGTCGCGCGCGCGGCGCTGGGCTCGGCGGCGGTCACGACGAACGAGAGCAGACGCTCAACCAGTTGCTCAGCGAGATGGATGGCTTCTCGCGCAACGATCTCACCATCGTCATCGCCGCCACGAACCGCCCCGACGTGCTGGACCCCGCGCTGCTGCGTCCAGGGCGCTTCGATCGCCGCGTGGTCGTTGACCGACCTGAGCTGCGCGCGCGCGTCGCCATCTTGGGCGTCCACACCAAGAACAAGCCCCTGGGCAAGGACGTAGACCTCTCGATGATCGCCCGCAACACGCCGGGCTTCTCCGGGGCGGACCTGGCAAATCTGTGCAACGAGGCGGCCCTGGCCGCCGCGCGGCGGGGTGCCAACGAGATCAACACCGAGGATTTCCTCGAGGCTCAGGACAAGATCATGCTCGGGGCACCTCGGGAGACGGTGCTCCGGCCCCTCGAGAAGCGCCGGGTGGCGATTCACGAAGCGGGTCACGCAGTGGTCGCCCACTTCAGCGAAGGCTCTGACCCGCTGCACCGGGTGACCATTATTCCGCGCGGAATGGCGCTCGGGGTCACGCAGAGTACGCCTCAGCCCGACAAGCACTTGGTGCTGCGTTCGGAGCTCGAGACTCAGCTGCGGATGCTCCTGGGGGGCTATGCTGCCGAGCACATCGTGCTGGGCGAGGTGTCCAGTGGCGCCGCCAACGACCTGCAGCGGGCCACCGACATCGCCTTCCGGATGGTGGCCAATTACGGCATGAGCGATCGCGTTGGGCCCGTGTATCACGACCACAAGTCCGAGCATCCGTTCCTCGGCCAGCGCATCGCCAACGACAGCGGCACCAGTGACGCGACGGTGCACGTGATCGAGCAGGAGATCCGCAGCTTGATCAGCGCGGCGCAGACCCAGGCCGAGGCCCTGATCGGGGAGAACCGAGCGGGCTACGAGGCGCTGGTGCAGTCTTTGCTCGAGCACGAGACCGTGGAGCGAGCGGAGATTATCGAGCTGTTGGGCCCAGGCCGCTCAGGGGAACCTGATGAGCTGCCTGCCGCGGTCCACTAAGCGCTCGCCGCGCCCACCCGTCGCCGCCAAAACGGAGTAGGCTTCTGCCATGGGCTTCGTCGTCGTGGTGGGGATGGATGGCTCGCGGCTGAGTGAGCTCGCGCTGGAACAGGCCGCGTCGCTGAGCGCGCAGCACGTCGGCGCGACCATCCACGTCGTGAGCGTCGTTGACGGCTACGATCCGATGGGGCGAATGGAATACGCCGCGGATCGCGGAGCGCTCGATTTGAGTCGGGAGCGCGCAGCGCTCGACGCTCGCCTGACAGCGATGCGCGTGAGCCAGCCGTCCCTGCCAGAGCTCGTGCCTCACGTCCTGGCGGGACCTCCAGCGCGGGAGATCGTGCGCATCGCAGCTCATCACGAGGCCGACCTGATCATCGTGGGGACCCACGGCAGAAAGGGCGTCGAGCGGCTGATGTTGGGCAGCGTGGCCGCCGAGATCCTCAAGATCGCCCGCTGCTCGGTGCTCGCAGTGCGAGAGAAGTCCTGGAAAAGCGACCCTGGCAGCTAGGAAGAGCGGCACTTCACTCGTCGTATCAGGGGCGGAAAATGACTAGTGCCCGCGTGCGTCGCTTCCAAATGCTGTTCGCCGCCTCACTGCTTGGCCTGGGGGGTGTCGGCTGCGGTTTCTTGAAGAACCTGGTCGGGCGCAACGTCGTCGACCTGCAGCAGGCCGAGGTGCGCTCGATGTCGGTCGACATCCGCCGCGACCAGAAGACGATCTGTCCGCGTCAGCGCGTGCAGATGGCGGTGTTCATCGAGGCCAAGCTGGATGGCGAGGATCAGTTTGCGCAGTTCGAGACCTTCAAGGGCGACGAGGTACGTAATCACAAGCTGGAGTTCAACTGGTTCGCGTTCCACAGCCCCCAAGGGAGCTTTGACAGCGATGGGTGGTTCACTCCTAACCCGGATCTGACCCAGACGGCGAGCCAGGAGTTTGAGCTGAAGACGGTGTATCGCAAGCGACCGGACAAGTTCAGCTTCGATACCTCCTACAAGCCCGACTACTACTGCATCCGGAGTGCGGGCGCCGACGGACAGTTCGGCTCCGCGGGTGCCTCCGGCAACGCCGGCAGTGAGGGTGAAGCGGGGCAGTCCAATAGCGACGCCCCGGGGGGCGATGGCGGTGACGGTCAGGCCGGCGGCGACGCCGGTCCGGGAGGAAATGGCGGCGCGGGACCGCACATCGAGGCCTACGCGACGTACGTGAAGACGGCGTTCTACGACAAGCTCGTCGCTGTCGTCCTCGAGGGCGGAACGAGTGACGTGCTGCTTTTTCATCCGGAAAATCAGTTCACGATCTTCGCGTCCGGGGGGAGCGGTGGCCCTGGTGGCATCGGAGGCATGGGTGGCCGTGGAGGGCGCGGTGGAGACGGCAATCCGTCGGGCTCTGGAGGCCGCGGAGGGCCCGGAGGCCGCGGCGGCGTGGGGGGCAACGGCGGGGCCGGTGGTAGCGTCGTACTGCACTTGGATGAGCGCTTCCCTGAACTCCGGAATCATTTCCGTGTGGATGTATCTGGTGGAGCCGGGGGGCCAGCCGGCAGCGCGGGCAGCGGTGGCGTGGGCGGTGACGCCGGGTCGGTGAGAGTCAGCAGTGGTCCCGACGGCACCACACCCAGCGGCAGCGAAGGAGCCAAGGGCCCCCAGGGGCCTGAAGGCTCTGCGGGGTCGCCCGGGAACGCCGGACCAGCGGGCACCTTCGACGTTCAGCTCGAGCCACTCGGCGCCCAGCTCAGCGGCTTGAACGGAGTCACCCTCTTGTGATGCAGCGGCGAGGGTTTCTGCGCTTGGGCCTCTCGATGGCCACTACGCTCGCGCCCCTCGGCGGGCTCTCGCTGCTCGCGGGGTGCGGGGCGCGGGAGCCGGAGACACCGCTCGCGCACCTGTACGGCAGAGACTGGGTTCACGGGGCCTACCGGCACTACGCCGACGTCTACATCGAAGTGGAGGGGCGCGCGCGCCAGCAGAGCACCGGGTCGTACAAGATCCTGTCCCAGCGTGGCGTGACGTCCCTGACGAACCTGCAGGCGCGTGAGGTGCCGTTTCACATCCGCGTGGCGAAGGATGAGCAGAGTTTCCGTGTGCAAAGGGACTTGCCGGAGCGGCTCACGTTTCGCGCCGGGATGAGCCAAGCGGACCGTGATGTCGCCACCAAGCACTGGAAGCTGGCTCGGGATCACATCCATCAGGACTACATCGAGATCCGTCACCTGGACTACGCCCTGGGTAACCTGTTGTCTCAGGTCCAGGCTCTGCGCATCGCGGGGGACGAAGGACGGGTCGAGCAATATCGCATCTGCCGGCAGCACTTGGAGTTGAGCCAGGGGGGTGAGCTGCCCTTCGAGTTGCCCTACCAGGTGAGCCGAGCGGACTACGTCCAGGTGCTCGAGCTGCTCGTGCTGCGACTCGAGCGAGACCGCAAGCGGACGGCGGCCCTCGAGTCGTCGATGGTCACCGTCGGACTCACCGCGCGGGCGACGGACGCAGGCAGCGGAAGCTTGGCCCAGAACCTCACGCTGACCTTGCTCGCCGTGACGCGGGACGCCGAGGCGATGGAGCGACAAAGCGCTGAGTACCCTCAGGGTGAGGCTCTGGCGGCTGACCTCCAAGTCGCGAGCGGCCTCGTGCACCAGATCCAGGACAGCGCGGAGTTCAAGACCTGGCTAGCGGCCCAGCGCGAAGCGGAAGACCAGCTGGGGCAGCTGCTGGTGATCCTGGATGCCGTAACGGGCCTGCCCACGTCCGCGGTGTATCGCCAGATGATGCGCCTCTGGCGCGGCGAAGCCGACTACCTGGACTACCTCTCGACGGCGGTGATGCTCCTGCCCGGGGGCTCCGAGGCCGCACGGATCGTCAAGGGCGCGGTCGAGCGCACTCAGGAGTATCGCGCCACCTACCGAAAGGCGGTGCGCCTGGTTGGCGACGTGCGCGAGGTGAAGCAGCGGCTGGCGCGCGGCGAGCTGGATGTCGGTGGCATGTTGCTGAACACCGGCAGCCAGTACGCGCGTGAGCGCCTCGACCGGCAGCTCGTGTACCTGCGAGACACCACGCAGCTGGAGGAGGCCCAGCGCGAACTCGAGTCCCTCGACGCGTTGCGCGGGCCGATCCCAGAGGTGCCGACCGCGCCGCAGCCAGAGTAGCGCCGCAACCAGTGTAGCGCCGCAACCAGAGCAGCGCCGCTCAGTAGCGCTGCTGGAGCCGATCGCCCTTCAGCGGCACGCCACCGATGGCTGGCACGTTGGGGATCTTTGCGGACTCTTCTAGGTAGAGCTTCTTCATGCGCTCGAACTCTTCGGGCTGCTCCTTGCGCAGGTCGTGCTCCTCCTTGGGGTCCTTGACGACGTCGTAGAGCATGAAGCTCTGGTCGTCGCCGAAGCTGATGAGCTTCAGGTTGTCGACGATCAACGCGCGGCGCTTGTCCATCAGGTCGCTCCGCGGCAGATCGACGATCACCGGGCGCTTCTCGACGTCCGCGCCGAATACCTCGGGGAGCAGGCTCTTGCCGCGGAACGGTGGGTCCTTTTTGAGGCCCATGAGGTCGGCCATGGTGGGAGCCAGGTCGATGGCGCCTCTGGGGATCTCGATGCGTCGCGGCTCCGCCCCAGGCACGTGGATGATCAACGGCACGCGCACCAGCGCCTCCCAGACCTCGTAGGCGTGGCGGTAGTGGCCGTGCTCACCGAAGCCTTCGCCGTGGTCCGCAGTGAGGATCACCGCGGTGTCCTTGCCCCACGGCTGCTTGTAGACCCAGTCAATGAGATCACCCACCCACTTGTCGGAGTAGTGAACCTCGTTGTCGTAGAGGTCGCGGCGCTTGTCGCCGTAGTCCGGGTGCCCGTCGTGTTTGAAGTAGGTGTAGTGCGGGTCCAAGAAGTGGAAGTAAGCGAAGAAGCGCTTCTTGTTCGCCTGCTTGATGTTGTCGCCGCTCAGCATCTCCTTGGCGAGCTTGTTCAGATCCTCGCTGGTGATGTTGTTCACCCCGGTGGTGTCGAGGAACGTACCGGGCAAGAGCCGGTAGTCGTCGAACCCTTGGTTCAACCCCATTACCGGGAGGAAATAACCGTGGGCATTGCCAGCCAGGGTTCGGTGCCCTTCAGCCTGAGCTCGCTCGCTGATGAACAGGTTGGACGGCAGCCACTTGGTGAAGAAGTAGCCGTCCCGCGCCATCTCCGTGCCGTACTTGCCCGTCAGGGTGGGCGCCACCGACTTCGCCGTGTAGCTGGAGATGGAGTAGCCGCGCGTGTAGGTGGTCGAGCGCTTGGTGAACTTCGTCATCCAGGGCGCGATCTGACGTGGGTACCCGGTCCACGGCATGTCCGCGCGCAAGCTGTCGATCATGATGAACAGCACGTTGTAAGGCCTCTTGGGCTCGGGCTTTGGCGGAGGTGCAGGAGCTGCCGAGACGCTCGGAGGGGCGACGGCCACGCTTGCGCTGGGGCTCTGGGAGCTAGCCGAAGACTGCTCCGAGCAAGCGACTACTCCGGGTAGGCCCAGCGCCGAGCCAGCGAGCAAGGCGCTTCCAATCAAGCTGCGTTTGATGGCGGAAAACACGGGCTGGCAATAGCACAAACCGGTCACCGCTCGAGAGAACAGCGATCGGGTTGGCCGTCGTCTATTCACTTTGTGGCGGAGTGGTCCCAGCTCGAAGCCCAGCGGGGTTTCGGGGGGGGAGAGAGCGCCGGGTGAGCGCCGCTCGTCAGCCTGCGGCGTCGACTGTCTCAGTCATCGTTGACCAGCTGCCAGAAGGTCTTGTAGCCGTGCTTGCTCTGGGCCGCCTCGAAGTGCGCGAAGCTTTGTGTCAGCGTTGCCGTGCGGTGCCCTTTCAGCTGCTTCGGGTGGCGCCTGCCTTGGTCCAGGTAGCACCGTATGAAGATGCTTCGCTCGTCCGTCGGCAGAGCCTCGACGTTCCTCACCCAGCGCTTCCAGGTCTCGGGCTCCATCAGATACTGCTCGACGTTCGACGTGTAGAAGGCGCTCACCTTGAGCTTCCTGTGTTCGAGCTCTGCGGCGATCTTGGCCAGCGCCTCGTCCCCGGCGAAGTCTCCCACGACGGGCACGATGCGATGCTGTTCCTGCAGCTCTCGAAGGAAGGCGAAGTCCGCGGCACGACTCAGGAAGCTGCCGTTGCCTCCGGCTGACTTCGCCTCGAGCAACTCCCGCAGGCTCGGGTAGTGCCGGCCGTTTTTTTGGTGCAGCTCGAAGCGCAGGTCGAGGCGCTGCTTGAAGAACGCGCTGTGCGTGTCTCGCAGCGTCTCCTTGTCCTTGGAGGAGAGCCTCACCCCCAAATCCCCCTGGATATACTTCAGGAGCACTCGATGGACCTGTTCGAACTCTTCAGCGGTCGCTGCGGTGCTCGCGCCCGCGTCCAACACCTGCTCGAGGCTTGCGTCGGGGCTCTCTTCGAGGGACGCCTGGCGACCCACCAGGCGCGCCACGAACTCGCTGCGGTTCTTCGCCTCATGGAAAATCGCCTTGTACAGCAGGTGAAGGAGCGCATTTCCGCGCCGGATATCGACGATATAGGCGACCTCGGGTCTCAGGCGGGCGATGTAGGTGAAATTCTGCTCTGGACCTACGCCGATGTACGCCTCGCCGGTGGGCTCGAGCTGGTCGACCACCTGGAGGTAGGACGTCTCGTTCGAGATGTAGTTGTCGCTGAAGAAGTAGCGGTCCGCCTCGGAGAAGCCCACGAATTGCGCGGTAAACTGCTCGGGGCTCGGGGGCGTGGGGAGGGCCGGTTCGGCGGCGGCGACCGACGCGGAAGGCGCTGGTGTCACCGGGTGTTCTGCTTCGTGAGCCGAGCTGACCGTCGAGCCGTCAGGGATGGTGGCTGGCGGTGACTCGTGGCTACGACTGCAAGCAGATGCGAGCAGCGCACTGGCTAGGATGAGCGACAAGCGTTGGGAGGTGCTGAACATGAGTGGCTCTCTTGCTCGGGAAGGCAGTGAAAAAACGTCGCTTTGGGCGTCGGCATTCCGGTTGTCTGACGCTTGGCCGGTGGGCCCCATGGAACACTTGCTGCTGCGCGTCGACTTTCCACGCCAAATATTGTGAGGGCGGGGCGCTGCCTGGAGGCTCCCCAAGTGATAGCCTAGCTAACCGGGGGATGGAGCGGATCGAGCAGAACCCAGTCGCGGGCTGGGCGCGGGTCGTGTTGGCAGCGTTCGCTGCCGTGCTCACGCCTTGGCTCCTACCGAACCTCAACGCTTACTGGCCGGTGGTCGGGGGCTACGTGGTGATCGCGCTCGTGCTCCAGCTCCTCATCGGGCGGCGCATCGGCGGGCGGCAGCGCGCGTTCTGGGGGGGCGTGGTGGATCTATGCATCGTCACCTACCTCGTGCACCTGACCGGGAGCATGACCAGCGTGCTCGTGTGCTTGTACCTCGTGGTGGGGATCCTGGAGGCGATCGTCGCTGGCGGGCGCGTCGCGCGGGGGCTGGGCGTGGTCGCCGTGCTGCTGTACGACGGCTTGCTGGCGCTCGAGCACTTCGGAATCATCGCCTACGGGCCGGAGGCCCCCGAGTGGGCGCCTGCTGCGGAGCCAGCAATCCGTGCGGTAATGACCACAGGCGTCTACTTTACGGTGATCATGGGGACCACGACCTGGATCGTGGCTCGCGTCGCAGACAAGCTAGGTGAGCGGGAAGAGCAGCTGATCGCCGCCAACCGCGCGCTCAACGAACAGAGCCAGCGCGACCCGCTCACCGGTCTATTCAACCGGCGTACGCTGTACGAAGTGCTGGAGCGCGAGCTGTCCCGCGTGGAGCGCGGCCACCCGCTGGCGCTGCTGATGCTGGATCTCGATGGATTCAAGCAGGTGAACGATACTCGCGGGCACCTGGCTGGAGACGAGCTGCTGCAGCACATCGCGGCCGCGGTGGTGTCCAGCGTGCGTTCGATCGATCTCGTCGTGCGCTATGGCGGCGACGAGTTCGTCGTGTTGCTACCGGACACCGAGGAGAACGCCGCCACCGCCGTTGCTGATCGCGTGGTCGATGCGATCGCGCGCGTCGGGGAAGCGGCGGACACGGAGGAGCCGGTCACGGCGAGCGTGGGCGTTGCGGTGGCGCAAGATAGCGACACCCCGCGAGAGCTGATTTCTCGCGCCGACGAGCTCGCGTACGTGGCCAAGCAAGCTGGGGGAAATCGCCTCGCGAGCGGCCGCGTGCGCGCTGCCTGAGCGCCTGGACGCTGGGGTAGGGCTGCGGCACCAGCCTGAGAGCGCCCTCTGGCTCGGGGTGCTAAGTGATTTGGAATGTGGGGAACTACCGAGGGTGACTGGCTGTCCCAGTTCCTCGTGCCTCGCTCAGAGACTCGCTGGTTGAAGTCGGTTCTGCCCCTCGGGGGCTCGCTGCTCCTGCACGCCTTGCTCGTCGTGCCGCTGGTCCTGGTATCGTTTCTGCCGCGGGCCGAGGCCAAGCCGCCCTACGACGCCTGGGCTGGCGACACCTTCGAGGTGGCGGTGGCTGCGGAGCCGACTCAGGGCGCGGCCGCCAACCCAGTGTCTCAGCCGACCCGCGGGCCCTCCCAGTCCGAGTCAGACCCAGAGCCGGCCAGCGCCGATGGCCTGGCCGTGGCCGCTGAGGCGCGCGCAGCGGAGTTGGTCCGTCACGAGAAGGAGGCTGAGGCCAAGCGCGCTGCGGAGACCAAGCGCGCTGCTGAGGCACGGCGTGCTGCTCGAGCCAAGCGCGCAGCGCGCAAGAGGCATCGGGCGTCCGGCTCTGACAGGCGAAGTGCGCACAGCAAATCCTCGAGGAAACATCCGAGCCCAGCTCATCCCCGCTCCGACGCGGAGGATGCAGAGAAGCCGGCTCACTCCGAGTCAGATGCTCGACCCGACCCAGGGCAACGCACGGCTGAGCGACCCGAGTCAGGAGAGCGAACTGGCGCTGGTAGCGATCCGACGGGCGGTGGCAGCCTGGGTGCCGCGGGGCTCCCGAAGAGCGTGCGCCAGCTGCCGACCGCATTCACTCGAGTGCTACCTCGGGCGGCCGTGGGCGACTCGCGCTTCATCCGCCGCCCCATGGGCGAAGTCGGCGATATTCGCTTCACACTTCACCTCGATGCGGCGGGGAAGATCGAGCGCGCCGAGTACCTGGGAAGCCCCGACGCGTTGCTCAAGTCCCTGATCGAGCGCACGTTGCGCTTCCTGGGCAAAGGCCAGTTCGCACTCAAGGAAGACGCCGGTGACGATCTGCGAGGCACGCAACGGGTCAAGGTGCACCTCGAACTCAAGCAGACCTCACCCACTCCAGACTCGGATGATCCCTCGGCAACTCGCAGCTTGGGCTTCAAGCCACCACAGCGCAGCGGTGAGCGAGTAGGCTTCGGCTACTTCGAGCTGGAGAGCGGGCTGCGCTTCGAGGCCAAGATCACCTTCGAGTAGTCCTGTGGCTGGCTTCCGCTACGGGTCTAGCAACGAGGCCTTCGCGGCGGCGAGCCGCGAGAGGCGGGGGCTCGGTTCGAACAGGCCGAGACCCGTCTGAGCACGCCAGGACTGCAGCCGCTCCGCCACGTAGGCGCTACCGCGCCGGTCTGCCCAGATCATCGGGCCACCCCGGTACCCTGGAAAGCCCATGCCCAGGTGCAGGGCCAGGTCCACGTCGCTGGCGCGCTCGGCGTGGCCCTCTTCGAGCACGCGGCAAGCTTCGTTCACCACCAGGAAGAGCAGCAGTTCCACGATGTCCGAGTCCGCCAGCTCGAGCGGCGCGGGGTTCCCTTGTTCCTCGCGGCAGCGCTCAACGAAGTCAGCGAGCGCTGGGTCCTCCTGCGCCTTGCCGTCCTCGTAGCGATAGTGCCCGACCCCGCACTTCTCGCCCAGCCGCCCTGCCTCGACGAGCAGCCTCCGGAGCGGCGAGCGGTAGGCCCGCCCTGGGTAGGCGGAGTCGAGGATCGAGCCAGCGAAGACGCCAACGTCGACCCCCGCGAGGTCGCTCACCCGGCACGGCCCCATCGGCATGCCAAAGGCGGTCATCACCCGGTCGAGACGATAGGGGTCGACGCCGCGGTCGATGAGCAACCCCGCCGCTTGGCCGTAGGGCATCATGACTCGGTTCACCAGGAACCCGACGCAGCTGCCCACCGCGACGGCGGTCTTCTTCAGCGCCTTGACCAGACCGAGCAGCGCGTCGACGTGCTCTGGGGCGGAGCTCGGTGTGTGCACCACCTCGACCAGGCGCATGACGTGCGCTGGACTGAAGAAGTGCGCGCCCAGCACCCGCGTGCCCCGACTCAGGCCAGCGGTGATGCGCTCCAGGGGTAGCGTCGATGTGTTGGTCGCGAGCAATGTATCCGCGCGGCAAAAGTCGAGGAGCTGAGAGAAGATGTGTCGCTTCAGCTCGAGATCTTCGGTCGCGGCTTCGATCACCGCGTCGCAGTCCCCCACGTCGCTGAGCAGCGGGCTACAGATGAGCCGGGCTCGTGCGTCAGCCAGCTGGACGTCGCTCAGCCGCCCGCGCGCGTGTGCATGCTCCAGGTAGCGCTCGACACGGCCTCGAGCGGCGTCCGCGCTCGCGCTGTCCCGTTCCGCCACGACCACGGAGCAGCCCCGTTGCAACGCGGCGGTGGCGATCCCGGAGCCCATGGTGCCGCCACCAACCACCCCCAGCCGCTCGATCCTGCGTCGCTCGAAGCCTTGGTCGGTGACGCCCGTCAGCTTTCCTGCCGCGCGCTCAGCGAAGAACAGGTGGATCAGGCTCTGAGCGGCTTCGCGCTCGAGGCATTTCTGGAAGCACACGCGCTCGTGACGAAGCCCGGCTGCTGCGCCGTGTTCCAGACCGTGGGCCACCGCCTCGAGGCAAAGCTCTGGGTAGTCCACGTTGCGGAATAGCTTCTTGAACTGTTGCCGCGCGGCATCAAGAATCGCCTGCGTCTGCTCAGGCCTCGGTAGCTTTTCGGATTGTTCGCTGCTCTTGGGCGCTGGCCCTTGGAGGCTGCTGGCGAGCGCGATCGCGCGCTCGAGCAGGTCTGCTCGCGCCACGACTCCGGAGACCAGGCCGAGCTCTAGCGCTTCGGCTGCGTCGAGCTGTCGCGAGCTCAACATGCACTCCACGGCCGGTTCCAGGCCGATCAAGCGCGGCAGGCGCTGGGTCCCTCCCGCCCCCGGGATCAAGCCGAGCTTCAGCTCCGGCAACCCCAGCTTCGCGCTCGCAGTGGCGAGGCGCAGGTGGCACCCCATCGCGAGCTCCAGGCCGCCGCCGAGCGCGAAGCCATCGATCGCCGCGACGATCGGCTTTGAGCTGGCTTCGAGGCTAGCTATCAGGGCGCTGAGCGAGCGCGCTTCGGCGCCACTCGGCGCGCCTCCCTTGGCCAAGCGCTGGAGCCGACGGATGTCCGCTCCGGCGACGAACGTGTCCCGTGCACCGATCAGCACGCAGCTCGTCAGCGTGTCACTCGACTGCAGCCGCTCCAGCGCCTCCCACAGGCCGTTGACCAGCGCCTCCGAGAGGGGATTGAGCGGCGGGTTGTCCAGCGTGAGGATCGCGACTCCTCCTTGAGCGCGGAAGTGGACCTCAGCCATGCGCGGCCGCGCCTTCCCGGCTGCGTGTATCACTCAACCCGACCGCACGCCGCGCGAACTCTCCGATGCGCTGGACAGCGAGTGGCGCGTTGGTGCTCAGGTTTCCGAAGGCGTGCCACACGTGAATCATCTCGGGCTCGATCTCCAAGCTGACCTCCACGCCGGCGCGACGCGCGCGGCTGGTGACTCGGATCGCGTCGTCGAGCAGAGTCTCCAAGGCGCCGACCTGGATGAGTAGCGGCGGGAGGCCGCGGTAGTCGCCGTAGATCGGCGCCGCCAACGGGTTCTTGCGGTCCTTCGAGGTGACCAAGCGGCTCGCGTAGGTGAGCAGCGTCGCGCGCCCCACGTAGTCGAAGGCTGCGTTGCTCCGCATGCTCCCCCCGGTCGCTTCCAGATCAGCCCAGGGCGACAAGCAAACGGCGGCGGCGGGGAGCGGATCGCCAGCGTCTCGGAGCGCCAGCAGCAGGGACAACGTCAATCCGCCACCTGCCGAGTCACCCCCGATGACGATCTGCGACCCGCGATAGCCCTGCTGGAGCAGCCAGCGGTAACACTCGAGCGCGTCTTCCAGTTGCGCAGGGAAACGATGCTCAGGTGCCAAGCGGTAGTCGGGGACGAAGGCCTGCATGCCGCTTGCCTCGACGATCCGCGCGACGAGATCGCGGTGGGTGTCGATGGACCCGATGCTGTAGCCGCCGCCGTGCAGGTAGAGGAATACGCGCTCCCGAGAGCTGCCCTCGCGGCGAAACCACTCGCAGCGGATCGCTCCGACTCGCGCGGGCTCGTACTGAGTCTCGGTGGTGGCCTTGGTGGGGCGGAGCAAGCTCGTCGCGGCCTGGCGCTGGACGGAGAGGGGAAGCAGCGTGCTGACCTTGCTGTAGTGGTGCATGAGCGTCGCGAGCGTCTCGAACTCGGGGCTCCAGCTGGCGAACGCCGCGCCACGTAGCTTGCGCTTGAGGACGACGCCTCGATAGATGCCCACCAGGGCGGCTCGAAAGGGATTCATGGCTCTCCTCGACTGGTCATTGCGATCCGCTCACACACCCAGGGCACCAGCGCACCTGCAGTGCCTTGAAGGAAC
>JAUILJ010000948.1 GCA_030433055.1 Polyangia bacterium | reverse complement strand
CCTCCAAGGCGCCGGCCGGGCGAGTGGTACCACAGCTGGAGGCGTCGCGCGGCCGCGCTGCGTACCGCTCTGCGACCTGGCGCGGATTGGCGCGAAAAACCACCGCGCCCTCTCGGCACACAGAGAAGCTCGGGACAGCTAGAACTGACTCGTGACGCTGGGCGACCGCGCGCGGCAACTCCCGGCAGCGCACTGCACTCGCACCTCGATGGTCGTGTCCGCTTCGCCGTCGAAATCAGCGTCGGAGTCGGCGACCACGCGCCCGGAGTTCTCCGAGTCTCGGACCCAGCGAAAGCGATAGAGCTGTGGCTGGTGTGGCGAAAAGCGCGCCGCCGTGCACGTGAACGCCGGCTGCGACCAGTCGACGGGCGTGCCGTGATACGGCTTCTTGGGGACCTCGGCGGGCACCGGCCCGGTGGACTCGGGCAGCGGCACCCCGCACGCAGCGACCAGCTTCGCCAGCTCAAGCGCGTCCGCCTGGGCATCCTCGCGCAGTCGCTCGTCTTTGAGATACAGGTAGCCTCCGAGGACCACGAGGAACAAGGCGCCGAACAGGATCACTCCAGCGACGCCGAGCACGACCCAGAGGAAGGCCTTGGAAGCTTTCGGCGGCGAGCCCTGGTTCATCCCATTGCCGCGTGGCAAGTCATCATCTGACCTCGGTCGGTCGCTGGGCGACGCAGCTCGTGCCAGCACACTCGACGACCACCTCATACCGCTGCTCCGCAGCGCCGTCGCCGTCCATATCGGCGGTCGCTATCGCCCTGCCCCGCGTCGGTGAGTCCCGCACCCACTGGTACGAAAAGTACTGCGGCGTTGCCATGCTGAAGCCTGCACCACAGGTGAAGGCCGGCTGATTCCATTCTGCCGAAGTGCTCATGTACTTTGCCCCGCGGGGAGCCGTGATCGGAACCGCGGTGCTGCTCGGGGGCAACGGGATGCCACACGCCTCGAGGTTGTGGCCCATGGCCACGACGTTCGCGCGTCCCTCCGCGCCCTTCGCGTTGCGCATGTACCTGGCGACCCCGTAGATCCCAAGGCTCGCCAGGATCCCGAGCACTGGCACCGCCACCACCACTCCCACGATGACGATCACCCAGGCGTTGGAAGACTTCTTTGGCGGGGGCGCTGGGTGGCCCTGCAGCGGAGGTTGCTCGTCGACGTAGTTCACCGCTCGCATCCTCCGTCCCCCTGTGAGCGCTTTCAACTGCAATCCCGCGCGCCACAGAAACGAGCATTCCCCTGGCGGTCAGCGGGCGAGAGACTAGGGTCGGCGCATGTCGCCGGACCTACTCATCGACACTTGCATCAAGCTCGATCCACTCTCCGAGTTGCCCCGCACTGGCTGGCTGCTGCGCGGGATCCGCCCGTGTGAGTCGCTCGCAGACCACAGCTACGGGGTGGCGATCGTTTCCGCACTGCTCATCGACGGGTTGCGCGGCCAAGGCGAAACCGTCGACGGTGAGCGAGCCTTACGCCTGGCTCTGAGCCATGACGCACCCGAAGCCCGCACCGGGGACATCCCGATGCCCTCGAAGACGCCTGAGCTCGATCGCGAGCTGACCAAGCTCGAGTCGTCGTTGTTCAAGAGCTTGCTGCCCACTGGCTGGCACGCGCTGCATGCCGAGCTCGAGGGCGCGGAGACGCTCGAAGCGCGCATCGTCCGCGCAGCGGACAAGCTGCAGATGATGATCAAGGTGCTGGTCTACGAATCCCAGCAGCGCGGGCGCCTGGAGGAGTTCTGGCGAAACCCCAAGAACTTCCGGGACTACGACATCGACCTAGCAAGGCGCTGCTTCGATCGGGTGTGCGAACGCGCCGGAAAACCGAGGCCGCGCTAGCGATACCCTGCGGATATGGGCCGCGACTCAGCCGACGACTAATCGAGCTTGAAAACGGCTCTGACCCCCGCAAAGCTTGCGGCCAACGACGCAAATCCTGGATGCCTTGGACCTGCACTATCGCCTGCACTGGGCAACCAACGAAGCCCACGTGCGCGGCGCGCCGCTGGATCCCGACGTGGAGGCTGGCGTGGTGATCGAGCGCCACGACGCCTTGAACTGGCATACCCACTTCCAAAGACGCTGACGGGGACGACATTGAGACACCGACTTGAACGGCACAGGCTGACACAAGGTTTTCGGGCACGTTGCTTGCTTCACACCGAGCATGTCCCACCGCCTCCCTTCCATCGCATTGCTCACTCTCGGGTTCGCCGCTCTAGTCGCCGGCTGCGGTGACACCAGCGATTCCGGTGGCGGCAGCCAAGCCGGAAGCGCCGGAAGCGCCGGCTCGGCCGGCCAAGCCGGGGGCGGATCCGGTGGTCAGGGAGGAGGTGGCTCCGGCGGGCAGGGTGCTGGGGGTAGTGCCGGAGGGCCAGCCTGTCCCGACAGCCCGCCCCAGAACTACGAAGAGTGCAGCCAGGACGTCAATCCAGAGGGCTGTACGTACGGCGCGCTGTGTAGCAGCGGATCGCACCCTGCCTTCACGTTCATCTGCGGCACCGACGGAAGGTGGATCCTCGAGGAAAAAGCATGTGAGCTCCAGGCCGAACGCTGTGAGGGTCTACCCATCAACTGCGACCAGGGTACCTGGAGCTACTGGACCGGTGTGAACCCGCAGCCGACGTGCCCCGCGCTGCGGCCTGAAGGGGGCACAGCCTGCACCCCGAACGACGGCGAGTGCGGCTACTACTGCACCAACGGCACGACCTGGACAGTGCTCTACTGCAACGGCTCGACCTGGGTCTCCGACGGCGCTTGCAGTTAGTCGGCACCCGAGCAATGAGTGCTCCGACCAAGCGAAGGCGCGCCCTCACCGTAGGGGCGCGCGTTCGCGTTTGGCAGCCTATGGCGAGACGAACAACGACTCCGACGCTCTTCAGCCCTTGCCGGCGGGGTGGGGGCCCCAATTTCCGCGAGGAACGAGCGAAATTGGGGGAGGGGGCTGCGGCCAGCCCCCTCAAGAAGAAAGACCGCCGAGGCGAGCAACGAGAGCCCCGATCGAGCGAATGACCGCCCTCACCCTGAGGGGGCGGACATTCGCCGGGGGCACTCGAGGCGAGGCGAGGCGGTCTACAGCCCCATCATCTTCGCCAGGTAGTAGCGCATGGTCTCGGTGCTCCCGCCGCCGATACGGATCAGGCGCGAGTCACGCCAGGCGCGAGCGATCGGGTAC
>JAUILJ010000947.1 GCA_030433055.1 Polyangia bacterium | reverse complement strand
TGGTGATGTAGGCATTCGCACCGAGCTGGAGTGCGCGCTGACGGTCTTCCTGCGATCCTTCGGTCGTGATGATCACGATCGGGGTGTCTTTGTGTACCGGATCGCTGCGCACCCGCTTCACCAGCTTCAACCCATCCATGATGGGCATGTTGATGTCAGTGACGATGATGTCGTAGCGCGCCGAGGCGAGCTTGCGCAGGCCATCGACGCCGTCGTCCGCCTCCGTCACGCGCAGGTTCTTGACTCGCGCGAGGGCGAAAACCAAGAGCTGCCGCATCATCGGCGAGTCTTCAACAATCAAGCAGGAGTATTCAGCCATGGAAAGCTTCAAACACTGAGGTCGACGAAGGCCTCGAGGCCGGGTCGCTTAGGCCCTTGCTGGGCATGGAGGCTCGCACTGACCAGCGCCGCAGCAGCGTGTTGCCCAAGCAACTTGAACAGCTCGAAGTCGATGGTAGCGAAGCTAGTCTTTTGAGTGAGGGTTGCGTAGATGATGATTGCACCGACGGTATCATCATCGATTCGAAGCGGTATCACCGCTGGGGGTCGCTCGATGGTGCCCTGGCTTGGATCGCCAGCTTCATCGACATAAGCCGAGCCGGTGCGGATCACCTCCTTGATGGGATCGCGATCGACACCAATCGGCGCCAGATCATCGCCCGCGACGCCTTCGGAGGCGATGGGCACCAGCTCCGTCGACTCGCTGTTCATCAGGAACACCGCGTAGCGCTCCGCACCAACCAGTTGGGCGAGCACCTCTTTGATGCGGCGAGTGACCCGACGCGGAGACAGAGAAGAATGCAGCTGGTTGCTGGCGACGAACAGGTTCGCCAGGTTGCTGAACTCCTCCTCGAACTGCGCGAAGCGCTCGGCCAGACCGTTGCTGGTGCGCTCCGCCTCGCGGTAACGCGAGAGCAGATCCGTC
This sequence comes from Polyangia bacterium, assembly GCA_030433055.1. Taxonomy (GTDB): domain Bacteria; phylum Myxococcota_A; class Polyangia; order Polyangiales; family Polyangiaceae; genus JAHBVY01. The sequence goes on along the minus strand of JAUILJ010000947.1, from coordinate 2,252 downwards.
TTCTCCCGCTCGAGCTCTTCGATCTTGCGTAGCAGCTCGCGAATCGCATCGTCCGCTTCGACCTTCGCACGCAGCGAGGCGTTCTCCGTCTCGAGCTTGTGCACCCGCTCCGCGAGCCCCTCGTAGTCCCGAATGAACTGCTCAGTCAGCCGAGCGCTCCGAGAAAAGTTCTGGAGGAACTCATCGCGCTGCTTCTTCAGATCGGGTGGGGGTGAGTCACTCTGAGCGGACACACGCGCCGAGGCGCCACCTTTTCCAGTCTTCGTCCGATCGTCTTCCGTCATGATGAGCGCACGCTGGAGAACCCGCAGAGCGAACAGGGGGCACCGCAAACGCTGAACGATTTGCCGCCACCCGAGGATAACGGTCTGACGGTACCACCCGCCAACCGCACCACCAAGCCCGCCGGCTCTCCAGCGTCGCCTTTTTGCTGTTCGTTTGCGGGTGCTTGGCCTGCGTTCGCAGAATCACGCTGCGGCGCTCCACGGCGAGCTTACTGAAGCGCCCACCACGTCCGAGCGAACGTCGCGCCGAGCCACCGATTGGGGCGCACGGTGACCCCGCGTGCCACGTTCTCGAGGTGACTCCGTCGCGCCGTTCAGCGACAGGCTGATTCGATGGCGCTGGTCCTTGGCGACCGGCGCAGCGCTCACTTCAGGGGCGCCGCTCTCTGTGTGGGGTTTGGGGGCTTATGCTCCACGCGTAACTCCCGTACGATCAGCCCAATGGCCGCTGACTTCGAACAAGCCTGCCAGGGCGTCCCCGGCCTGGCAGAGGTTCACCGTCTGATCACGACACGAGAGCTCCAGCAAGCACGTGATGCGCTCTCGCAGCTACCGGAGAGCCCAGGGCGCGAAGTCGCGAACCTGCGGCTCGAGCTCGAGATCGGCGACGACCCGCCCGAGCGCGTGATGCAGCGCCTCGTGCAGTTGATGCGAAAGCACCCGCAAGCGCCGGGAGCGCGCGAGCTCTACACGCGCTGTTCGGACGAAGCGTATGGTGCACGCAGCTCTTCGCCGTCCCACTCCCACCCGTATCTTCCGCGGGTCGTGGTGGGACCGCCCAAGGACAAGGACTGAAATCAGAACGACCGGCCGAACACGCGGAAGTGGGTGCAGCACCGAGCGCTCCCCAGCGTTCGACGTGGCGGCGTTCCAGTATGGGTGTAGCGAATCCTGCCCCCGCACCTTGCTCGTCGTGGTAGCGGCATAGCCGGTGAACACCCCGGAGTCGTCCACGTCGAGCCCCTTGCGCCAGGTGCCGTTCCTGGTCGGGCTGTTCTTGGTCACTGCCTCGACCCTGGCGTTGGAGGTTCTCGACACCCGACTCCTGTCGGTGCTCACCTGGTACTCGCTGGCGTTCCTGGTGATTGCCATGGGCCTGTTCGGCCTCACGGCCGGCGCCTTGCGGGTGTACTTCCGCGCGGAAGAGTACACCGAGGAGCGCCTCGCCGGCTCACTGGCGCGGGACACGCGTTGGCTCGCGGTGGCGATCCCCGTGAGCTACGTCCTGCTGCTGGTCGTGCCCCTGCGCACCGACCCCGTCGCCACGACGGTGGCGTTGTTCTTGGTCTTCTCCGCGGCCATCGCGCTGCCCTTTTACCCGGCAGGGATCGTCGTCGCGGCCGCCGTCACGAAGACGCGGTTCCCCGTGGGAAGAGTGTACGCGGTCGACCTGATCGGCGCGGCGCTCGGCGCGCCGGCGGTCCCGCTACTGCTCAGCTTCGCGGACGCAGGCAGCGCTCTGATCCTGGTTGCCGCGCTGTGTGGGCTGGCTTCGGCGGCGTTTGCCTATGCGGGCAACGAGCGAGCGGCGCTCCGCCAAGGGTTGGTCCTGGGGGGGGTGCTCGCCGCGGTCGGAATCGCCAACCTGACGACGCACTCCGGGCTCGCTCCGTTGTGGGTGAAAGGTCGCCCGGAGGTTCGGGCGTTGGTCGAGCAAGAGCTATGGAATAGCCACTCGCGAGTCGTCGTCGGACCCGCTGGCAAAGTCCCGGCGTCGTTCTGGGGCAAGGGCACCCTGTGTCCCCAGCCGACGGTGACCCAGCGCAGCATCGAGATCGATGGTCACGCGATGACGCCGCTCTATCACGCGGAAGGCGGGCTCGAGTCGCTTCGCTGGCTCGACTGCGACGTGACCAACGTGATTCATCGTGTGCGCCCTCACGGGTCGATCGCGATCATCGGAGTCGGCGGGTCGAGAGATCTCCAGGCAGCGCTGCTCAGCGGGCACAAGCCGGTGGTAGGCATCGA
>JAUILJ010000946.1 GCA_030433055.1 Polyangia bacterium | reverse complement strand
AGATATCGAAGTGTGCGGTAAGGAGCACATGCTGGGAGACGAGACCTTCGTCGTCATCAGCAATCACCAGTCTCACTACGATATCCCGGTGCTCTTTCAGAGCTACGACAAGCCGATGCGGATGGTGGCGAAGCGCGAGCTCTTTCGCATCCCAGTGATGGGAGCTGCCATGCGAGCGGCGGGGTTCGTCGAGCTGGATCGCACGCGTCGTGAGCGCGCGATCGAGAGCTTGAGCGCGGCGACCGAAGCGCTGCGCTCGGGTGTGAGCATCTGGATTGCCCCCGAGGGCACCCGCAGCCCCGATGGTGAGCTCCGGCCCTTCAAGAAGGGAGGATTCCACATGGCCATTGACGCCCGGGTCCGCATACTTCCGGTCACGATTGATGGCACCCGCCGTACTTTGGTGGCAAAGGGACGACAGGTGCACGAAGGTCAGTCCGTTCGTGTCACCTTCAGCAAGCCGGTAGAAACATCCGGCTTCGATCGGGACTCCCTCCCCGAGTTGATGGAGCAGGTGAGGCGTGCCATCGCGCAACACCTCGCTGGCTGAACGTTCAGCTCCGCAGCTCCGCGCAAGGCCTCCCCAACACGAATCCCAACGGAAATACTCATGGCTTACCTGTCCTCCAAAGCTCCTTCGACTCGGTCCCGCACCATCGTGCGCGGCGTCAGCAGCGGCGCTGTGATCGCCATTTCAGCGTTCGGCCTGGGCGCCTGCCAGGGCGCCGGTTTTGGTGGGCTCGGTGCGGCGTGTCCCAGCTGGAACTCAGGGGACCCGCTGACAGCAAATTTCAGCGCTGACGCGCGAGCCAACGCGAAGATCCGCACGTTCGTCGCCGCGTCGAAGGACCTGATGCAGCTGTCCTTGCAGATGGAGGCGATGACCGTGGAGGCTTGCTCCCGCATGGCGCTGGACGTTGGCGCGACTCAAGCCGAGCTTCAGCCAGCCGATGACAAGCCTGGCGCCGCCGCGAAGGCAGCGTGCGGGGCTTTTTCCGCGCGGATGGACGCGATCCTCGCGCAGGGAGTCGGCGTACGAGTGCAGGCCAAGCTCCCGCAATGTCAGGCCGACCTGCAGGCGAAGGCGCGCTGCGAAGGGGCGTGCGATGTCAGCGTCGATCCGGGGCAGATCATCGCGAGCTGCGAGCCGGCCAAGCTCTCGGGGTTTTGCCAGGGTCGCTGCGTCGGTCGTTGCGACGGGCGCTGCACGGGTCAGTGCAATGGCCAGTGCTCTCAGGTCGACGCAACCGGGCAGTGCGTGGGTCAATGCAACGGTGACTGCAACGGCGGTTGCGACGCCACCTGTCACGTTGGCTGCCAGGGTCAGTGGCAAGCACCCCAGTGCGAAGGCAGCGTGAGGCCGCCCAGCGCGGACGCAGAGTGCAACGCTAGCTGCAACGCGCAGGCGAACTTCAGGGCGAGCTGCACGCCCGCGGAGGTCTTCGTCCAGACGTGGCCCGATGGTCAGAGCGCGGCGATGTTGGCCGCGACCTTGCAGGCGAACCTACCGAAGTTGCTGCAAGCGGAGTTCGCGCTGGGCAAACGCCTGATCAACGACGCGCAGGTGGTGGTTCAAGTCGGAGGGCAACTACCGAGGATCATCGGGCAGGCTGGCCTCCAGGCTTTGGCGTGTGTGGGTGCGGCGGCGGACGCGAGCGTCAAGGCTTCCGTGCGGGTACAGGTGAGCGTTGAAGCCAGCGCGAGCGTGAGCGGTCGAGCGGGCGTGCAGGGCTGAGCGAAGGCCTTGCTAGCGACTCAACCCAGCGAACTCAGGGCCCGTCGGGATTGCCATCAGGTCGGATAGCAGCTCTGGCACGCTGCCTCCTTCATGTAGCAGGTGGTGAATGGCGTTTGCGATTGGCAGCTCGATGCGGTGCTGTCGCGCGAACTCGCGCACCGCGAGCGATGTCTTCACGCCCTCGGCGACCATCTTCATATCCGCCTGGATTTGAGCCAGGGTGTCGCCATTGGCCAGCCGCGCCCCAACTTGAAAGTTGCGACTCAGGCTGGACGAGCAGGTCGCGATCAAGTCACCGATCCCTGCCATGCCACCGAAGGTCATCAGCTCGCCGCCCATCGCGGTGCCCAGGCGCGCCATCTCGCTGAGGCCGCGGGTCATGAGCAAGGAGCGTGAGTTTTCCCCATAGCCCAGGCCGCTCAGCACACCCGCCGCCAGAGCCACGACGTTCTTGAACGCGCCGCCGACCTCGGCGCCCACCACGTCGTGCCCCCAGTAGACTCGGAAGTAGTGGTTGCCGAACGCCGCGTGGCCCTTGCGGAACACCTCGTCGTAGTGGCTCGCAACCAGGGTCCCCGCTGGCCCGCACTGGGCCAGCTCCCGCGCGAGGTTGGGCCCCGCGATGATCCCAATCTTGCGCAGGCAGGTCTCCTCACGGATCACTTCGCTCATGCGACGATGTGTCTTCTGCTCGAGGCCCTTCGTGGCGTGCACCAAGCACTGGCTCCCGTCGACGAACTCACCCAGCTGTCGCGCGATCTCGCGCAGGCCGTGGCTCGGTACGACCAGCACCAACAGGTCGCTGAACTCCGCGATCTGCTGGAGATCCGAAGTGGTCTGGAGGTTGATGGGCAGCTCGACGTTCGGCAGGTACTCGACGTTGCAGCGCTCTTCAGCAATGCGCTCCGCTTGCTCCGCGCGCCGCGCCCAGAGCATCGTCGGGTGACCGTTCTCGGCGCTGATCTTCGCCAGCGTCGTACCCCAGCTCCCGGCACCGATCACGCCAACGTTCAGGCTTTCGGTCATTGCGCGGCCCCCTGGCTGGCGTTGGTGGACTGGTCGGAGCTGCGCCGCTCCAGGTCGTAGCCCGAGAGGCGATTCGCGTAGTAGAGCAGCAGGTTCCGATCTTCGTGAAAGACCCTGTCGCCGCGCCGCTCGGCGACGGGGTGCGTGTGGTAGCTCTTGAAGTGGCGTAGGGCATCGTCCACCACCGCGAGAGGCGTCGCCGCTTGCACTTCGTCAGCCAGCCTGGGTTGCCCCTCCGTCTTGACTAGCTCGATGGTCGCGGAGGTCTCTCGAACGACGTCACCGTGGGGAAATGAGGGTGTGTTGCCACCCGTGCGGAGGAGTCGATAGAGATCCATGCTCGGGTTCCGCTGCTTGAGCATGCGCATCAAGCTGTAGGCGACGATGTTCGTGCTCATGACGACGTTGTTCTCGC
>JAUILJ010000945.1 GCA_030433055.1 Polyangia bacterium | reverse complement strand
AATGTTTAGCAACAAGCACGTCATCATCGCCATGATCGTTGCGCCCATACTGGCTATTTTAGCCTGGTTCGCAGTGGGCCAGCTCACTGGAGAACAACCGGGCGCGGCGCAACCAAACGCGGGATCCGTCACGGAAACGCAGGCATCGCCACAGGCCTTCTCGTTGGGCCCCGGGAAACACCCGGAGCCACCGTTACCCGCCGTCCCGGAAGTTCCACCGAACGCCGAACCCGCACTGCCCGCAGCCCCGGACGCTCCACCGGTGCCGCCGTTCGCGCCGCCATCGGGTCGTTCACCGCCAGCGCCAGCGCCCTGCTGATCGAGAGTACACGCTACGAATCCCAAGAGTACGAGCCCGAGGCCCAGCGCCAAACGCCGCATTAGTTGGAGTCTAACCCGACTCGCGCCTCAAGCTCATGCCGCACGGCAGACAATCGTGGAGAACACGACGCTCGGCCCGCGGATCCGTCAGGAAGAGCCGCGTAGGACTTCGGTAGCGGCGGCGCGAAACCCACTCACGAGCGCCGTTCCTTCATCTTCGCCTGGGGTGCGCGCGTCGATCCACACCGCATCTCTGCGCACCCGTGGGAGGATCGCGGGGTCACCGGACCTCAACCGCTCAGCCAGCTGGTGGGGCTTCACCCCACGAACTACCAGCGCCCAGGAATCCAGCTCCACGCCGGGCAGCGTCCCCCCACCTACTGCACCGTTGGTGCGCTCGACGGTCAGCTCGAGCGCCAGATCCTTGAGCTCCTCTCTCCAACGCTCGGCGCGAGCGCGCAGATCGTGATCCCTGATCGCGAGCAGTCGCAGCACCTCGACTTGCCCCGAATTCCCCGTCACATGGGCACGAACGACGGGAGCCAGCGCAGCGAGCGTGAGCTTCCCCACCCTCAGCACGCGCGCGAGCGGATGAGCGCGGAAACGCGCTATCAGTGGCTCGCGGCCGGCGATCACGCCACCCTGAGGCCCACCAAAAAGCTTGTCGAGGCTGAAGCACACGGCGTCCGCACCCGCGGCAAGGCAGTCCTGCACGCTGGGCTCAGCTCCAGAGAGCGCTCCCAAGTCGCTCACCCGTCCACCGCCGAGATCCTTGATCAGCGGGAGGTTCGCCTCCGCAGCCAATCCACATAGCTCACGCAGAGCAGGGCGCTGAACGAAACCCTCACTACGAAAGTTGCTCGGGTGCACGCGCAGGATACACGCCGTCCGTTCGCTGAGGGCGCGAGAGTAGTCCTCGAGGCGCGTGCGGTTCGTGGTCCCAACCTCGACCAAGCGAGCGCCAGACAACTCGAGCATCTCGGGGATCCGGAACCCTCCCCCGATTTCTATCAGCTCGCCACGAGACACAAGCACGTCGCGACCGCGCGCCATTTCCGCAAGGCAAAGCAATACGGCTCCAGCGTTGTTGCTCGTGAAGTGGCAAGCCTCCGCTCCGAGCCACGCCGACAGGCTGGCGGCAAGATATTCCCCTCGCTTGCTCCGCTTGGCCGTCGCGAGGTCCAGTTCGAGGTCACAGTAGCCACCCAGCAGCGCCAGCTCGGCGGACACCGGGGAGCCGAGCGGAGCCCGACCGAGGCCCGTGTGCAGCACCACGCCAGTCGCGTTGATCACCTGACGTAGCCGAGGCGCTGCCGCCACACGCTCGAGTAGCCGCGCTTCGACGCTCGCAACTTCGATATCCACCAGCTCCCCGGCGAGCAACTCGCGCCGCAGCTCATCGAGCACGTCTCGCAGCTGGCCCTTGATCCAGCTCGCTCCCCAGCGCTTGCAGGCAGATTGAACCGCAGCGCGCGCCAACACATGGTCCACCCGAGGTAGCTCGGAGAGCTCGGGTCTCCGTCCGGCGCGCTCTTTCACACTTGGGATCTTGCCCCGAGCTACCCCCCTGAGGGCAAAATGCGGTGTGTTCCGCCCTCAGAAAAAGGCTCTCGCTGCGGCTGGAAGAGCCCCACACTCGACCCGAACGACTTCGCATTACCTGCTGGCCTGGTTGGGGGTGAGCCTCACCGTTGCCTGCAACCCAGCCGACGGAAAAGCACAAGCCCAGCCCGCCCCGGACAGTCCCGCGGTGCCGAGCGCGAGCTCGGAAGCGAAGGCGGTTCCCAGCGCAGTGCCTTCGTCGCCGCCAGCCCCGAGCGCGAGCACCCGAACCGCCACCAGCCCGAAGCCACTCACGCTGGAGGTGGACGGCAAGACGCTTCCAGCGGCGAGCGCGAAGCGGGTCCTGCACGTCGGAGATAGTATGGTCCCGCTGGTGGGCAACTACCTGCGTCCGATCTTCCAGAAGGACGGGCGCAAGTACTACATCGAGAGCGTCACCTCCTCGAGCACGCTGTCCTGGGACAACAAGCGCCTGCTCCAGGACGCGATGTACAAGTACGACCCGGACTTGATCTTGATCTCCTTGGGCTCCAACGAGCTGTTCGATCGCAACCCGCAGCGGCGCGCACCCGCGATCAAGCGTCTGGTCGCGGACACCCGTGGCCGCCCGTGTCTGTGGATTGGCCCTCCCGCGTGGAAGCAAGACTACGGCTTCATCGAGGTCCTCAAGCAGAACCTCGGCCACTGCCGCTACCTCGACTCCGTTGCGCTCAAGCTCCCACGCATGGCCGACGGCAGGCACCCAAGCTGGACCGGCGGTTATCGGTGGTCAGTTGCCGTATGGAAAGAGCTTGGCGGCACAGGCGAGGTCCCCGACGGCAATCCGAGGCCCGATTGACGCACACGCGCGCGCCCACGCTGACGAACGTTGCGGTCAGCGTGTTGCTTGGCTTGGTTGCGTGCACCGGGGAACCTTCGGGCAAGCCGGGCGTCGCCAGCGCGGGCTCCGCCACGCTGCCCCCCGTCGCCTCCTCACCCCCGACCCTTGCCCCGAGTCAGCGAGCCGAGGACACCGCGCGCCCAGCTCAGAACGTGGTCCTGATCCTAATCGACAGCCTGCGCTGGGACATGCCATGGGCGGGTTACCCCAGGGACATCGCCCCCTGGATGAGTCGCTTCGAACAGCGCAGCGTCAGCTACTCCCGGGCCTACTCCATCTCTTCCACCACCGCCCGGTCGGTCGCCGGCTTGCTCGCAAGCCGTTACCCCTCGGAAATGGACAGGAACGGATACTTCTTCACCCACTGGTACCCCGACAACGAGTTTCTGGCGGAGCTCCTCACCCGCCATGGTAGCCACAGCTTCGGAAC
>JAUILJ010000944.1 GCA_030433055.1 Polyangia bacterium | reverse complement strand
GGGGTGATCGAGTGGAAATACCCGACATCCTTCCCGGCCAAGGCGCCGGGCATCGGGACCAATGCCACCGCCTTCGTCGAGCGCGTCAACGCCATGGCCGGGAATCTAGTACAGGTCGCTCCGCCATGGGGCAAAACCCGTAGTTTCCCCACCGGCCACCTGTTTCCGGGCGCGCGCTGGGACGCATTGGGGGGCCCTGCGTGCGTTTCCCTGGGCAATGTTTCGCAACTCGAGCGCCGTGGGGCCGACGAAACACACATGCGCAAACGCTATCGTCGCCGTGTGGTGGGGTACGAGCTACTGGAACGACTGGGGCAGGGGGGCTTCGCCGAGGTGTGGCGCGCCCGCCAGTCCACCCAGGGATTCAGTCGTGACGTTTGCATCAAGCGCGCGCGGGGCTTCGACAGCGGCGTTCGCCGAGCGCTCGCGGAGGAAGCGCGCCTGCTGGCGATGATATCGCACGGAAATGTGGTGAGGCTCTTCGATGTGTTCGAGGACAGCCACGGTCAGCTCGAGCTCAGCCTCGAGTTCGTCGACGGTTGCGATGTGGCTAGGTTCGAGCGCGTGGTGGCGCGCCCGGCGAGCGCTGAGCTGTTGGTCGCTGTGGGTGTAGCTGTTGGACAGGCGCTGGAGGCGCTCGGGCGCGTCGATGGAGGCGTGGTCCATCGCGACGTGTCTCCCCACAATGTGATGCTGGCCCGGAGTGGTGAGGTGAAGCTGATCGACCTGGGGATCGCCCGGGCCGCTGCACGCGACGCCTGGACGGCGAGCGGTGTGGTGAAGGGCAAGCCGATGTACCTGTCGCCGGAGCAAGCGCAAGGCGCCCGGGTGACACCCGCCAGCGACGTATTCGCGCTGGGCGTGCTGCTCTACGAGCTGGCCTCCGGGGTAAATCCATGGGGAAGCAGCCCCTGGGAGCACCCCCGCCGCCTGCGCTGGCGCTCTCCACAGCGGCTCGAGGAGCTGCGCCCGGACCTCCCCGCGGCCACCTGCGTGGCGATCCACGAGCTACTCGCTGAGCAGCCGATCGACCGCCCTGCACCGGAGCTGGCGGCTCAGGGCCTCCTCCACAGTCTGTCGTGCTCGCTGATCGACTCGTCGGCGCTGTCTGCCTCGGTTGCCCGAGCCGTGGCTCAGTCCGAGTCGAGGACGCCTCGAGGCGAGAGCGGTGAGCGGACGCTGGAGATCACGGCGTACGACTATCCCGCCGTGTAGCCAGGACAGAACCCGCAAAAGCGCCGTACAACCGCGCATCGTCGTCCAGCTCTCACGGAATGTTTTCGTCAGCCTGGACTTGCCGCGAGCCCGCATCGCTTCACATGCATAAGTCGCGAGGCTGATCGCTCGCGGCGTTGCATCGCGGAAAAGCGTTTGGTCATTCTGTGGGCCCGAGCGTGTCGCTTGTGATGTGATCTGATCACGTCGCCAACACCGTCGCGACGAGACATCGAAGGCGCCTCCACGCGAGCTCGCGTGTGCTGGGGTCGGGCGCCCCGATGGACATCCCATAAGCTCCATGGACATTCCATTGGTGTGACAAGAAATGTCATAGGCGTGATCCAGAATAGCGTCCATGGAGCCGGATGAGGATCTACGCAAATTTTCTCAGCTAAAGCGTTTGGGGGGGATCTACTCAGTAGAATATATTGACTGCGTTGACGGCGAGGTCGTCGCGGGTGGGGCGGATGATCAGGTCTCCTTCCGGAGATCAAGTCGCCGTTGAGCGAAGCGGGTCGTTGCCGGGCGGCACACACCAGACGTTCAAGCAGGCGTGAACACAGACGGTTGGCGAAGACAAGTGGCTGAGTTGGGAGTGCAGTTGATGGGGGGCGAGCTCAGTGGAGTCTTGGATGATCAGGCGCTCGTGGGGGTCGAGGCGCGCTTCGCCAAGGGGATGACGTCCAGCGAGATCCTTGAGCTGTTTGCCAGCTACGGCATCGCGCTGAGCGAAGCCACGCTACGCAAGTACGTTCAGCTGGGTCTCCTACCTCGCAGCGTGCGCGTCGGTCGTAAGGGAAAGCATCGCGGTTCCCAGGGGATCTACCCCGTGAGCGTGGTGCGCCAGATCCAGCGCATCAAAGAGATGATGGCCGAGAGCTACACCATCGAACAAATTCAGCGCGAGTTCCTGTTCATGCGCGGGGATCTAGAGCAGCTGGAGCGTACGCTGGGCAGCATCTTCGAGACCTTGGAGCGAGTGATGGACGAGCGCCGCGCAGATCCGATCGCGCAGGCAGCGGTAGCAGAGATGAACGAAGCCAAGGGACTGGGTGCGAGCCTGGTCAATCGGCTGTCCAACGTGGAGAAGCGGCTTACCTCACGCACCCGGATTCGGAGCGTGGCGGCGTCCTGAGCGACGCCATCCTTTTGAACTTGAAAGCGACTTAGCGAGCGGGGATTGGGTCTCACACCTAGCGTGGGCACGGAACACGGCGGGATCGTGGTCCGGATTTGCAGCAAACGGTTCCCCAGGGCAAAGCAAATTGGGAGTTCGCGCCACACGGCGCGAGAGCGGAATCCCCGAGGGCGTAGTCAGAGCGGGACTCTGAGTGCGGTCGGGGATCGTGCGTCCTGGCGTAGAGGCAGCGCAGGACCGAACAGAGCGGAGCACGGCGGAAAATGGAAATGAAAGAGACGAATCTGGTCACCGAGGGCGCGACGGCCCTAAGGGAAGAAGACGAGGAGATCACCCGGGAGCAGCGTCGTTCGCGACGCAAGCGTGACGTCAGAGCTCGCACGATCAGTGTGAAGCGCATGACCAAGCGCGAGCTCGAAATCGGGAGGCTCCTGTACCCAGAGACCGACTACTGGAAGCCCCGCAGCCGCTCCGAGTGCGTCGAAGGACCCCGTCCTTGTCCATTCGTGTCGTGCAAGCATCACCTGTACATCGATGTGTCTCCGCGCACCGGAGCCATCAAGCTGAACTTCCCCGATTTGGAGGTCTGGGAGATGAACGAGTCTTGTGCTCTGGACGTGGCCGACCGCGGTGGCACGACGCTGGAGGACGTAGGAGCCATCATGAATCTCACCCGTGAGCGTATTCGTCAGGTCGAAGTGAAGGCGCTGGCCAAGATGGAAGCCCTGAACGACATGGAAGCTCTGCGTGAGTACGTCGACGAGGGTCCGCTGGGGCGGCGGCGCCTGCCGAAGCTGACCGACGACGAGCTGCGCGGGATGAAGGTCAAGCCGGGTCGCGGTGGCAAA
>JAUILJ010000943.1 GCA_030433055.1 Polyangia bacterium | reverse complement strand
CGCTGGTGGAGTCCCCAGGCGGAGAGGCTGGCTACGGCGAGCAACATCGCGAGCACGTGGCCCGACCGCAAGTTGCCGATCACGGCGGCACCCGCCGCGGCAAAGCCCAGGCCCACGACCAACGCCAGCACGCGGAAGGGCTCGAGCAGCAGGCCAAACACGCCGAGGCTCCGGGTGGAGCTGGCGAACAGCTTGAAGGCCGCGCGCACCGCCAGGGCGCTGGCCAGGCCGAGCGCTGCGGGCAACACCAGCGCCCCCACGCGTCCGAGCCCAGGATGAATGAAGCCGCCGACGAAGCAGGGCGCGCTGAGATTCAGCACCCACGCAGCGGTCAGCGTACCCCCCGCGAGCAGCTCCAGCGGCCGGCTCAGGGAGCGACGCCACGCCAGGCCGCCCAGGCTGGCTCCGGCGACGTAGCTCCAAATCAGGGTTTCGCGGCCCGGGCCGAAGCCTGGGCTGAAGTAGGCGTCTGCCTGGCGAATCACCAGTTCGTGGAAGGCCGCGGCCAGGCTCAGGCTGAACAACAGCCAGAACACGAGCAGCAACGTCTCGACGCTGAAGCGTTGCCGCGGGGCAACTGCAGCGCTGGTACCCTGGGCCCTCGCGGTCGGGCGCTGCGCGGCTGCGGGCGAAACCGAGGTCGGATTTGCCCCTGGGGCCTGGCTACTTTCCGCCAACGAAGACGCCGCCGCCGCTGGTGCTGCCACTGCTGTAGCCACCACCGCCACCGCCACCGCATGCGCCACACGCGCCGATCATGCAGATGAAGAGGATCACGCCGACCACGATCAGGAGCACCATGGTCTGGCCGCAGCCCCCGCCGGAGCCGCCACTCCCCGCGTAGTTGGCCGCACCGCCTCCGCCACCCGGGAAGTGTGCGCCGGGGCCGTCCAGCGGGAGGTTGAAGCCCTGGGCGAGCACCGGCCAGGCGATGGGCTGGGCGAAGCTCCACTGAACCTCGCCGTCGCCTACCTCGCGGCTGAGGGTGTCGTTGCCGTCAACGAAGTCGTCAGCGCGAGTCGACTCGCCGATCTCGCACTTCCAGTAGACCTCACCGAGTACGTACTCGACGCTGGCGGAGCCCCAGTCGCGGTTGTGAAAGACACGCCCACCCCAGCTCACCATGTTCGGCATCTGGGAGATGTCGACCTCGGCGATGTTGACCGGGGTGATCCACTGCCAGCCGTTCTCGGGGTCCTTGACCAGCCAGCGGAAGCCGATGCCCTGGCTCCACAGCAAGTACTCCTCCCAAGAGAAGTGCTCGTCATCGTAGTAGCAGCCGCGTCGCAGGTAGGCGATGCAGACGTACTGCACGCCGTCGAAGGTGCCCTGCTGCCCGATCGGGATGTCGGGCTGCTGCATGGCGGCTTCCTGCTGAGCCACGACTTGGCGTGAGGCTATGTCGCTGACCGTGTAGCAGTAGGGGCAGCCCATGCGTTCGGCGCGACCCTGAGTGAGCTTGGGTACCTCACCACCGCAGTTCGGGCACTGCATGGTGTCGGTCTTGACTTCTTTGGTGTGGCGCTCTCCCAGCGCCTGCACCTGCATCTGGCTCTCAGGGAAGACGTAGCCGATGAAGACTTCGTACGACCCGCTGTTGTCGCCGTAGTCGATGGTGGCGAAGGCGTTCTGCTGGCCGTAGAGGTCGACGTAGTGCCGAGCGGTTCCGGGGGGAGACGCTTCCGGCAGCTCGCCCTCGGCGGACACGACCGTGCCTTCCTTCAGCTCGGCGACGCGGAAATACTGTTGGCCAAGCTGGATGTCTTGCTCCAGCTGGAGGGTCGAGATCGGCGGAACCGCCAGTCCTTCGACCTTCTGGGTGACGTACCAGTGGCCCTGGGCGAAGGCGAGCCAACCCCAGGCCTGACCGTAGTCGAAGGAGACGTAGAACTCGTCCCAGGGGCCCTTGCCGTGATCGAGCTGGACACGACCCATGACCTCGAACGGTCGAGTCGCCAGCGTGCCTTGGTCGCCAACGGCGACCAGACAGGGCGTGTCCGCCATGTCGGCGACCTTGCCCATGTTTTGCAAGCCGCGATCCGTCCGCAGGACGGAGGCCTGGCAGTACGGACAGACTTTGGACATCGAGGAGCCGAGGCCGAACTCAATCGGGGCACCACAGCTCGGGCATTGACCTTGCGCGACAGCCATTTCTTCTTCAGGTGGGCGATTGCCAAAGGGCCGCTCCCCGTGGGAGCGAGTTAGCAGTCGTGGACTCTACCAGCCTTTGGGGATTTCGTGTCACCCCCCTTGGCTGTGGGCAAAGTCAGCTGGGAAAATTCCGCGGATTTCTCCGGTTCCTGCGCATTGGCAGGGTGCTGAAAAACACCCTGCCAATCAACAGCCCGTTAGGAGGCCATCGCGGCCATCACCACGTTCAGCACGACGGAGAGGATCAAGACCGCGTAGCCGGCGATCACGCAGCCCCTCGCAAAACGATTCAGCGTCAGCGCGAGCTTCGGGTCGGTCGCGCGCTTGACCAGGGCCGCGATGGACAGGGCGATGGGGATGATGGCGAGGATGCCGCACCCGCAGATGAAGGAGACAACCGACAGCACGAGCCACACGACGCAGCGGTTCTGGCTTGGGCCCTCACCGGGCAAGGGTTGGGGGGGAGGGAACGCTGCCCCCGGCACCGGCGGCTGGTAGGGATTCACCGCGCGATTGTGCGCAAGCGATGCTCGAAGCGCAAGACCCTGGTGCCCCAAATGGATCCGTGCGGCATCAAACTGGCCGGGAACGAGGCGTGCGGCGCCGTGGGTGGCCCGGCGGCGTGGCTTCGCCGGTATCAGTAGCCAGAGAACACGACTACCAGCTGGTAGATGGCAGCGACCAGGAAGAACGCAGCGCCGAGCAATACGCAGAGGATCGCGGCGCGGTGGAGCTTCCACGAGAGGTCAGGAGCCTTCTCCGCTTTTACCAAGGCTATCACGGACAGAACGATCGGAGCGATGGCGAGCACTCCGCAGCTGCACAGCGAGAGCGCCGAGAGCACCAGCCAGACAATCAGCCTCGTCTGAGACGGAGGCTGCCTGCTCGCAGGAGGCAGCGGGGCGAGGCCAGGCGCCGGAGGCTGGTAAGGATTCACGGCGCGAGTGTGAGCAAACAACGTCGCTTGTGCAAGCGCAGACACGGCGGTCGCGGATCCGCGCGGCGCTACCCGGGCGCGCCCGAGGTTCGGGCGGCGCTACCGCAGCGGCTCCGAGGTTCGCGCGCC
>JAUILJ010000046.1 GCA_030433055.1 Polyangia bacterium | reverse complement strand
TTCAACGCTGAGCGCGACATCGAGCCACACCTGACGCTGCACGTTAAGACCCGGGGCGACGTCGAGGTGCAGTCGCTGAGTCGGATGATTGTCGACCGCATCGAGGGCAAGGTGCCCGAGCCCGGCTACATCGACATTCTGTTCGACACGCTGGCCGTGGAGCCACCGCACATGCCCGACCAGCTCAGCTGATCGAATCTGCGACTGCGCCGTGTAGCTGACGCGCCACCAGCGCGCGGAGCTCCCGGAAACGAAACGGCTTGTAGAGCTTCTCCGCCTTGCTGCGCAGGAGTTCTCCCGCGACCTTCGTCTCGGAGTCGACCAGCAGCAACACCGGTTGCCCCTCGGCTGCGAATCGAGCCAATGTTCGCTGGGCCGGCTCCGTCAACTCTCGGGTCAGGTCAACGACCCAGAGCTGGGCGTTTCCGCGGGAGAGCTCGGCTTCGGATCGGCCGAAGACCGCGTAGTCTTCCAGTGCACTCCTGAACAGCTCGACTACGTCCTCGTCCGCGAGGACGGCGATGGGCTGGGCGCTGGATTTGGGAGGCTGCGTCTGCACCTGCAGTGTGTCGTCGCCGTGGGGCAACAAGACGCGAAATGTTGTCCCGATCCCGACGTCGCTCTCGACCACGATGCGACCCTCCAGGCTCTCGACGATACCGTGACAGATCGACAGTCCGAGGCCGGTGCCCACGCCCGCGGGCTTGGTGGTGTAGAAGGGTTCGAAGACTCGCTCGCGAGACTCCGGGTCGATACCAACCCCATTGTCGCTGATTTCCACGCTCACCCAGGGCCCGGCGACGCGGGACGTGATGGTGATGCGGCTCTCTCTGGGCTCGCGGTCGGGGAGCGCTTGCACTGCGTTCACCAGCAGGTTCAGGAACAGCTGGGCCAGGCGGGCGCGGCTCGCTGCCACGGGAGGGACCGGTTCGAGATGGAGGATCAGCTGCGCCTTGCGCTTGATGTCGGTGCGAGCGAGCCCAACGACGCTCTGGAGTACCCGGGCGATATCGACGCCTCCCAGCTCCCGCTCGTCGGGGCGGGCGAAGGTCTTCAGGTCGCTGACGATCTCACTGATGCGCTCGACACCTTCGGATGCCGTGCCAAGCAGCCGCCCCAGATCCTCGCGGGAATAGCTGTCCGACTTGAGCATGCGCTCCGCCATGTAGAGGTTGCCGAGCACGTAGGTCACTGGGTTGTTGATCTCGTGAGCCACGCCGGCCGCCAGTGTGCCCAGGGACGCGAGGCGATCCATCTGCGCGAGCCGGGTCTGAAGGCGACGCTGGCTGGATACCTCTCGCGCTACGAGCAGCGAGTATTCGCGTTGCCTCAGCGTGATGGGCTCGCCCACCGAGAGCTCGAGGACGCATTCGTCGCCTTCGGGGGTCATGCAGCGCACTTCAGCGCTCGAAGGGCCAGCGCTGCTTGGCGCCCGAGCGATGAGTCGTGTCGCTCGCGCAAGATCGTCTGGATGCACCAGGTCCAAGAGCTGCAGGCCAGGCTTGCGCCCTGCGCTCCCCAGGTGCTGCCAGAATGACTCGTTGGCGTAGTGTACCTCCCCGGCGTAGTGCACGACGATGCCGTGGGGAAGTGCGTCCAGAGCGCTGAGTAGGTTGCGCTCGCTACGCTCCAGCTCGGCCTCACGGTCGCGAAGCAGATCCTCTTGCAGCGCGAGCTCCTCCACGGCGGTCTTTCCGCCTACCAGCGCCTTGGACCAGCGCTTGAGACGACTGCCCAGGGTCAGCGGTGGTGGCACCAACACGCGGAAGCTGCCTTTTCTGGGGGAGAGGTCAGCCGTGACCTCTGCGCGCGGTTGACCGAGATAGTCCGGCAGGACCCGCAGCGCGCCCGCCGCCAGATGCAAGAACGCCTGGCAGTCTCGGTCGTGGGCAGGGATCTCGACTCTGACGATCAGCTCCCGCTCGTCTTGCTCTTCGTATGCGAACGTCAGATTGCGAAACAGCGATGGGCCGTACCAGCTGCACGCCGCCCAGTACACCGAGCGAGCGCTACCGAAATAGCCTGCGACCGCGCGTAAGCGCGCCACCTCTGGATCCAGCAGCGCTACCTCTCCCAGCTCCAACAGCGCGGCGTGACCCCCCAGACGCACCTCGAGCCGATCGCACAATTCAGCGAAGGTGGACCAGCTCATCCGGGCACCCCGTTGGTCGACCGTCTTGGGGTCCACCTCGAGGTCGGCGACCAGCTCGCCGAGCGGCGTGCCGAAATGTTCGGCTGCCGCGACGCAGAGTTGGAGGGTCTTGCAGCTGACTTCGTTCACGGTGGCCTGGCATGCAAAGAACGGCAGACTCTAGATCAAGCGGACGTTGGCGTCTCAACACCATGACGCAGGTAGGCGATTCTTCCGGCTTTTTGCGGTGCTCGCCTGTGCAGGGCTGCCCCCCTGCGCCAACCACACTATGCTTCGCCGGCCATGACTCAAGCCACCAGCTTCTCCTCCGACGCGTCCGCGAAGTCCGCCGAGGGCACTCCGGATTCAGAAATCATCGCCGTGTGCGACACCCTTCGCTCCTCGTTCGAGTCTGGAGTGACTCGCTCGTATGAGTGGCGCATCCAGCAGCTGCGTCAGTTCATGCGGATGGTGGAGGAGAACGAAGACGCCATGATCGAGGCGCTCAAGCAGGACTTGCGCAAGCCCTACTTCGAGGGCTGGTCTGCAGAGCCTCAGTTTCTCAAGGCAGAGCTCGGACATACCCTGAAGAAGCTGAAGTCCTGGATGAAGCCCAAGCGGGTCGGCGCCAGCATGGCGGTGCAGCCCGCGCGGGCGCGCATCGTGCCTGAGCCGCTAGGCGTCGCGCTGATCATCGGCGCGTGGAACTATCCCATCCAGCTCAGCCTGGCGCCGCTGATCGGCGCCATTGCCGCGGGGAACTGCGCGGTGGTGAAGCCCAGCGAACTCGCGCCCGCTTCCAGCGCTCTGCAGAAACGGCTGGTCGAGAAGTACCTGGACCGTGACTGTGTACGCGTCGTCGAGGGCGCCGTGAAGGAGACGAGCCTGCTCCTCGACCAGCGCTGGGACCACATCTTCTATACTGGTGGTGGAGCCGTGGGGAAGATCGTGATGGCTGCGGCTTCCAAGCACCTGACGCCAGTCACCTTGGAGCTCGGAGGGAAGAGCCCGTGCATCGTGGATCAGGACGTGGACCTCGAAACGGCCGCGCGACGCATCGTGTGGGGCCGCTTCTTCAACGCAGGGCAGACCTGCGTAGCGCCTGACTACATCCTTGTTCACGAGTCTCTGGAGCGACCGCTGCTCGACGCGATGAAGAACGTCATCAAGGAGTTCTACGGGGACGATCCAAAGCAGAGCGACGACTACGCGCGCATCATCAACAAGCGGCACTTCGAGCGCCTCAGCAAGCTGCTCGACAGCGGTGAGACCTTCGTAGGTGGCGAGACTGACGGAGAGCAGTGCTACATCGCGCCGACCATCCTCCGCGGCATCACCGGCGATGAGCCGGTGATGGCGGACGAGATCTTCGGCCCGATCTTGCCGGTCCTGAAGGTGGCGAACGTCGATCAGGCGATTCGCTTCGTCAATCAGCGCCCGAAACCTCTGGCGCTGTACGTCTTCACCCGCGACAAGCAGACCGCAGAGCGCGTGGTGGAGCGCACGAGCTCCGGCGGTGTGTGCATCAACGACGTGATCAGCCACATGCTGCCACCGGATCTGCCGTTCGGTGGCGTTGGCGCGAGCGGCATGGGCGCTTATCACGGCAAGGGCACGTTCGACTGCTTCAGCCACATGAAGAGCGTCTTGGACAAGCCGACCTTCGTGGACCCCGCGCTCCGCTATCCCCCATACACCGAAGAAAAGATGAAGTGGGTGAAGCGCTTGCTCTAGGCTGACGCCAAGACTCGAGCCGCAACCGACGAACGACCCACGAAGGGTCGCTTGGAGGTCGGCTGGAGGACAGCGGCCTGGAGCAAGAAAAGCAGTGCCGCGGCGAGGCGCGACGCCGCGCTGCGGCACGCTGGTTTGTAGCACTGCTCATCGACTCGTATCGACGACGTGAGACATCACCTGTAAGACTCGAGGTGATGCGATTTTCCGAGCTGCTGGGGTCAGCCGTTGCGCTTTTCAAGGATCGTTCTCGCCGTACCTGGATCAGCGATACCCGGGCTCACATCGAGTACCCCGAGCTAGGTCGAGAAGAGCTTCGGCGCTTCGCGGACGCCATCGAGCGACTGACCAGCGAGCTGCAGCACCTCGAGTGGGCCGACGTCAATCCGCATACCCGTCGTGTAGTCTTCGCCTTCGCACCGAAGGCATTTGGCGTCGATGAGCTGGAAGGCTTGGTGCGTGAGGCGGAACACGCCGCGCGGGTGGAGGGTGCACGCTTCGTGGAGAGCGAGTCCGCACACCCCGCGGATGAAGAGCAAGCGACCCGTCTCCTCGTGGAGCTCGCCGCTGATCTGGCGGGGCTGGGTTTGGCGACCGTCATCACGGTGTCTCCGCTCAAGCCCTTCGTGGTGGGCTCGAGTTCCGCAGCCCTGTTGAGCTTGCTGAAGGCCTCGCCGCGTCTGCGGCGCGGCATCGATGAGCGCCTGGGGCTCGAGCGGTCGGACCTGGTGCTCAACCTGGCGAGCGCGTTCGCCAGCGGCTTGGCTCAGCGCAAGGGCACGCAGATCGTCGAACTCAGCCACAAGCTGGCGGCGCTCAGAGAGGTCCGCGCACGACAGCGCGCCTGGCAGCGCAGGCAGATCGAACTCACCCCCGAACCCGCGGGGATCGACATCGAGCGAGCGTTCCTGGATCCTCGCCCCGTACCGTTGCCGCGCGGACCCATCGAGGAGTACGCCGATCGGGCCTGGTTCGTGTCGCTGAGCGGCTTCGCGCTCAGCTTCGTGACGACGCGCAATGTGCAGCGGGCGATCGCAGCACTCTTTGGTGGCTTGCCCAAGCCGGCCCGCCTGGGGCGCGAGGTGTTTTCGTCCGAGCTGGCCCGGGTGTTGAGCGGTCGCGGCATCGTGATCATGGATGCCACCGCGGTGCGGCGCCTCGACCGCGTGGACTGCCTGGTGATCCAGGGGGATCTCGTCGCGAAGGACAAGTTTGCCTTTGGCCGCGTCAAGAGCGAGGTGCTGGAGGCTGCAGAGGTTCGCGCCCAGGCGCGCGGGTTGTTCGACCCGGAGGCGCCGGTGGCGGTGCAGCGCTCTGGGGAGTGGCGCTTGGGGCCGATCGGGCTCTTGGACGCTGACGCGACATCGGAGCAGGAGGCGCTGGCGGCGGAGTGGGCTGCGAAGGGAGCGCTGGTCCTGGCGCTCGCCAAGGGAGGCCAAGTGGTGGCCATCGCGGAGCTCGACGTCGTGCCCCAGACCGGGGTCGAAGAGCTGATCTCCGCCGCCCACACTGCTGAGATGCGGGTTGTGCTGACCCACGCCGACGAGACTTCGCTGCAGGGGCTGAACGTCGACGACGTGATCTCCACCGGCGAAGGTGTCGCCACCGGAGTGCGCCGGTTGCAGCGCGAAGGCCGCGTGGTGTGCCTGGTCGCTACCGGCCACAGCGACGCCCTCGCCGCGTCGGACGTTGGCATCGGCCTGTGCCGCGGGGATGCTGCGCTGCCCTGGGGGGCGCACATCATTTGCCGCGAGGATTTGAGCGACGTGCGCTTCTTGATCGAAGCATGCCCCACGGCGCGGGCCGTGTCCAAGCAGAGCGTGAACGTCGCGCTCGGGGCGGCTACGCTCGGCGCGCTGGTCTCCGCCGGCGGCCTCCTACCCCTCACGACGCGCCGAGTGCTGTTCGTGGTGAACACCGCCACGCTCATTTCGATGGCCAACGGCCTGCGCAACTCCTTCGCGATCGAGCGCCGTGCTTTGCCACCGCCCCGGGATCCCACACCTTGGCACGCGCTGACCGCGGAGGGCACGATGGCGCGGCTTGGCTCCAGCTCGGCTGGGTTGGTGTTGCGTCAGGTGATGAACCGCCGGCGCATGGATATCGAGCCCCGCCCCGCGGCGTTGGAGCTGGTAGAGGCGGTCACCGACGAGCTCTTCAATCCCTTGGCGCCACTGCTGGCCGCCGGTGCAGGTCTCTCCGCGGTCGTTGGATCGACGGCGGATGCAGTGATGGTCGGCGGCGTGGTCGTGCTGAACGCTCTGATCGGCGGCGTCCAGAAGTTCCGCACGGAACGTGCTATTCGGGATCTGACGCGCTCTGCCACGCGCCACGCGCTGGTGCGCCGCGCGGGCCAGACCAGCTACGTCAGCGCTCGGGAGCTGGTCCAGGGCGACGTGGTGTTGTTGCAGGCGGGCGACGTCGTCCCGGCGGACTGCAGGATAGTCGACGGTGAATCCCTGGAAGTAGATGCGTCCAGCCTCACCGGCGAGTCGCTGCCAGTAGTCAAGGGAAGCGGTGTGAACTTCGACCTTCAGGTCGCGGACCGACGGTCGATGCTCTACGCAGAGACATCCATCGCTGCAGGTCGGGCGACGGCCGTCGTCGTCGCGTGCGGAGACGAGACCGAGGCGCGCAGGGGTGCTGCCGCGAGGAAAGATCGCGTGGGCGGCGTTGAGCAACGTTTGCGTTCGCTGATGAGCCTGACGGGGCCGGTAGCGCTCGCCGCAGGCGTGGGTGTAGTCGCCGCGGGTATGGTGCGAGGGCGCAAGCTGGCCGACCTGGTAGACACCGGAGTGAGCCTCGCGGTCGGGGCGGTGCCGGAAGGTCTCCCGCTCCTGGCAACCGCCGCACAGCTCGCCGCGGCGCGCCGTCTGAGCCAGCGAGGGGCGCTGGTGAGGAACGTGCGCAGCGTGGAGGCCCTCGGGCGTGTGAACGTGCTCTGCGTCGATAAGACGGGCACCGTGACCGAGGGGCAGGTTCGGCTGACGTCTCTCAGCGATGGCGAAGAACAGCAACAGGTCACGGGGGCCAGCGGGGCTCGCATCAAGGTGCTCGCGGCGGCGCTCAGGGCGACTCCTGATCGCAGGGCAGCCGCGGGCCGAAATGACCCGATGGACGAGGCGCTCAATGACGCAGCAAGGCGCCTGGGTGTTGCGCGCGACTATGGCGCAGAAGGTTGGCGCAAGACTCACGAGCTGAGCTTCGAAGCCGGCCGGAGTTACCATGCGGTAACAAGCCACGTGGAGGGCGGCGCGCTCCTGAGCGTGAAGGGCGCCCCGGAGGTGTTGCTCCCGGCGTGCACTCGCCGGGCGACCTCGGGGCAGAGCGTTCCGTTGGACGAGGTCACGGTCAAGCGCCTGTACGCGGAAGCGGAGCGCCTGGCGCGCGCCGGGCTGCGCGTCATCGCAGTGGCTGAGCGCCGCGCTGGCGCCGAGGACAACCTGGACGCCTCGCGCCTGGTCGGGCTGAGCTTCCGCGGCTTCCTGGCGTTCTCCGACCCAGTGCGTGCGACCGCTGCGGAGGCCGTCGAGGGGCTCCGCAGGGCGGGCGTAAAGACGCTGATGATCACCGGCGATCACCCGTCGACTGCGGAGGCGATTGCGAAGGAGCTGGATCTGCTGACCCCCAACGGCACCCTGAACGGCGCGGAGCTCAGCAGCCTGACGGAGGAAGAACTCGACGCGCGCATCGGGCAGATCAGCGTCTTCGCGCGAGTGACTCCGTCACAGAAGGTGCGCATCGTCCGCGCTCTTCAGCGCTCCGGGCACGTCGTGGCGATGGTTGGCGACGGTGCGAACGATGCACCGGCGATTCGCCTCGCCGACGTCGGGATCGCGCTGGGCGAACACAGCACGGCCGCCGCGAGGCGCGCCGCGGATGTGGTGGTCACCGACGAGCGTATCGAGACGCTGGTTGACGCGATCGTGGAGGGCCGGGCGACTTGGGCGTCGGTCCGTGGAGCCGTGTCGATCCTGGTCGGGGGTAACCTCGGGGAAATAGGCTTCACCTTGGGGGCTGGCTTGGTAGATGGCCGGCCCCCGCTGAACGCGCGGCAGCTGTTGCTGGTGAACCTGTTCACGGACGTGGTCCCCGCGATGGCGATCGCGTTGCGTCCGCCTTCGCCGGAGGTGCTCTCCAGCTTGGCGAGCGAAGGTCCCGAAGCCTCTCTGGGTAGCGCGCTCAACAAGGACATCGCTTCTCGCGCTGGAGTGACCGCGCTCGGCGCCGGTTCCGCTTGGCTGGTGGGGCGATTCACTGGCTCCCAGACGCGCGCGCGCACGATTGGTCTGGCGGCGCTCGTTGGTTCCCAGCTGGGGCAGACGATGCGCATTGGGGGCTATTCTTCTCAGGTGGTGGTGACGAGCATGGGCTCGGCGCTGCTCTTGGCGTCGATCATTCAGACGCCGTTCGTCAGTCAGTTCTTCGGTTGCCGGCCCATGGGACCCGTCGCTTGGGCGACTGCGATCGGTGCGAGCGTGGCGGCGACGGGCGCCTCAGCCGCGTTCCCGCGCTACATGGCAAGCGTCGGAGAGCGCATCCGCGCGGAGTTCCCGGGCGTGCTGACGAAACCTGGTGTGCGCCTCCCCGGCTTTTCCCTCACCCCCAAACCCGCGTAGAAACACGTAAATCGCTTCGATGGCTGCTTGATCGGGGGGAGAGAGCACGCTGCGCGCGGCGCCTCGCGCTGGATATCCAGCTGCGAAAACTTGGCCCGAGCGCGCGACTTCTGGCTTAGGGGGGACATGAAGCTACCGCTCATCTCCTGCTGTGCCGTATCGCTCTTGATCGTTGCTTGTGGGGGGGCGACGCCCGCACCCGAAGCACCAAGCACCGACGCTGCGGGCGCTGCCGAGCAGGCCGAGCCGGAGATTCCCGCCGAGGACGAAGCTCCAGCGGCAGACGCCGAGCCCAGCGCGGAGCCGACGATGCAGGTGGGCGACTACTATGTGCAGCGCTTCACTGGCAGCTTCGCCAAGCAGCCCATGACGCTCACGGAGCGAGTGATCGCGCGGGAGAAGCACGCGTTCGTCGTCGATTTCCGCCTCGAGCAGGGGGAGCACGCCTCGACCCTTCGTCTCCGCGTGGATGCAAAGAACCCACGGCGCATTCTCCAGGTGAGTGAGCTCAAGGGCGAAGAAGAGTCACCGGCGACGCTCGCTGCCTACGAGGCGCTGATGGCGCGGACGATGTTCGCTCCCGACGAGAACGAGGAGCAACTCGGTAGCGAAGAGACCACCTGCATGCTCGGTGACGAGTCCGTGGATTGCGAGCTCACGAAGTATCGTGTGCGTATCGGTGAGAAGTCGGCGACGCTCAGTGTGACGACCAGCAAGTCTGCCCACGGTCGCGATCTGGGGGGCCAGGTCATGACTGAGGATGGAAAGCTGGTGTACCGGGCCCAGCTGGTCGAGATGGGGCACGACGAGAGCAGCGCTGGCGTCGCGAGCCGCTGAAGCCAATACGCAAACACAGCGAGGTGCCAGCACGGAGCCTGCTGCGCGCCTCGTTTGCATTTGCGCCGGGCTGAGCCGGAGTGCCGGCGGCGCTGCGGGCAAGCTGCGCACCCACCGGCGCGGCGAATTCATGATCCCCTCAGGGTGCGCTCAAGCTTCGGTCAGCGGCAGCCTGTAGGTTCTGGGCATGACTCGTGGGCTTGGCCTTGGCCTCGTAGCGCTCTGTTTGGCGCTGGGTGGCTGTGATGGCGACGACACCAAGAAGAACGCAAACAGCGGCGGCGAAGGCGGCGGTATGGGCTACGCCGGCGGTGAGTCGGGCGGTAGCGGTGGAGCGCCGATCGCTGGCGCGGGTGGTGAGGCGGGCGCGCCCGCCGGAGGAAGCGCCGGGGCGGGAGGCCAGCCGGGCAGCGGCGGGGCCGCAGGTACCGGCGGCCTAGCGGGCACTGGTGGCGGCGGTGGTGAACCGGTTGTCCCCGGCGCCCCCGGTCAGGCGCTGACTGCTGGGGGGACGCGCGTCTCTTCCACCAGCTACAGCGCGGTGTTCGTGACCGGAGAGTCACCGGGAGGCAATCGCGTGATGTCGAGCTCCTCCTATCAGCTGCGGTTGGGCCTCGTCGGAGCGACACAATGAATCTGTGCGGAAATGCACCCATGGCTTTCGAGATAAAGGGAAAACAGCGATGAGACTCAAGCATTGTTTCGGTGCGTTCGCACTCACCAGCATCCTAGCCGTGGCCTCCGTGGCGTCGGCTCAGGTGCCCGACTCGCTCACCCAGCAAGGTCGACTGTTCGACTCAGCGGGAGCGCCCATCGACGATACGCTGGACTTCGTGTTCACGCTGTACGCTGACGCCGAGGGGACCACGCTGCTGTGGACGGAGACTCAGAGCGTGCAGCTGACTGACGGCTTCTTCTCCGTACAGCTCGGTAGCGTCACACCATTCTCGCCGACGCTCTTCGATGGCTCAGTGATGTACCTTGGTGTGCAGGTCGGGAGCGACGCTGAGATGACTCCGCGGCAGCCGATCACGAGCGTGCCTTACGCATTGACCTGTGGAAACGCAGTGGGGGACATCTCGCCCAACACGGTCAGCGTGGGGGGCGGGCTGGTGATCAACGAGTTCGGCGAGTGGGTCGGTCCGAGCAGCGGCTTGGTCGGTCCAACGGGGCCCGCGGGAGCAACCGGCGCAACGGGGCCTGCCGGTCCAGCCGGCACGACCGGAGCGACGGGACCGATTGGCCCGGCGGGAGCTACTGGCGCCCGTGGCGCGACCGGCCCTGCTGGCGCGACCGGCCCTGCTGGCGCGACCGGTGCTCAAGGCGCGACCGGTGCCCAAGGCGCGACTGGCCCGGCCGGTGCCCAGGGTGCGACCGGACCCGCAGGTCCCGCGGGACCCGCAGGGGCTCGGGGGGCGACTGGCCCCGCCGGTGCGCAAGGTCCTGCGGGGCCGACTGGAGCCACTGGAGCGCGTGGCGCGACGGGGCCTGCAGGTCCTGCTGGACCGACGGGTGCGACCGGCGCCACAGGGCCGCGTGGTCTGCAAGGGATCCAAGGACCAACGGGGCCTCAGGGGCAGCAAGGGCTTCAGGGCATTCAGGGCGCAACGGGGGCGACCGGCCCACGAGGTCTGCAAGGGCTTCAGGGCATTCAAGGAGCCCAGGGCGTGGTCGACTGGTTCAGTGGCTACTCCGGAGCGACAGTGAACATCACGGCGACTGGGATCCAATGGTTGGCTTCCCTGGGGACCCGAACCCTTGCCGCGGGGCAAGGAGTGATGCTCGATGTGTACTCGGCCATCGGCGTCGCGTCGGGGCAAGGCCTGTTTGCGGGTGTGGTGTTCCCCTGCTACCGCCCAAACGCGAACACTGCCCCCACGCTAGTGACCGCACCGGGCTACGGCATGGGCAGTCCAGGCATGGCCTTCACCGTCTCCGCTTCCGGCACCCAGACTTTCAGCAGTGCAGGAACCTACGAGTTTGGAGTGTGCGGCTCAGCTGCCACGGGCAACAAGACACCTTTCAGCTTTCAGTACACCGGCGGCAGCGTGGTCGTCTTCAACGCGCCTTAGGCTCCAGCCGGTAGAAGCCCAGCTCCACCCTGGTGGCCCGTCCCGCTCCCAGCTGCCAGGGGATGGCTGGATGTTGAGCCGGCGTGAGCTCGAACGTGGATACTGGGATGAGCTCGAAGCGTTGACATAGCGCCTCGAGCTCGCTGCGCCGCAGGTCTTCTGGAACGACCCCCGCATCAATTTCCGACTGGAAAAAGCTGCGCTGGGAGGCCCCAACGTAGAGCAGGACCCCTGGCGCCGCGAGCGACGGAGTGTCCCTGCGACCCATGGCATCCAGGGGGATCGGCACGGGCGGAGAGCGGCCAAGCCGATGCTGGGACGCTAGGTACTCACCCACCGGGAAGCGGAGCTCCAGCGGATCGCCTGCGGACTTCACGCCTGCCGGTTGGGGCTGAATGCGCGACGGGATCACGAGCTGGGTGTGGGGCGGGAGCCGCGGAAGGGCGCTCGAGATGGCTGCCAGTTCCCGCTCCGCGACACGGCTACCGGTCAAGAAGCGCCAACCTTCCCTTGCGAGGGCTGCTGGCAAGAGCAACGCCACGACGGCCGCGCCCCACGCCAGCCTCCTTCGCCCAACACGGGACGCCCGCTCGATCAGCCACATGACGCCGATCGCCGCGAGCACCGATCCCAAGCTCACCCCGAGGTACGCGTTGAGCAACGAAACGGGATAGTCAGGACCCAGCGGCGGTCCGGCGTAGTTGGTCAGCGTGGGGTGCGTCACGACCGCGATGTAGATGAGCGCCCAGATCGCGCTGCGACGTCGAAGCGAGGCGAATACCCCGACCACCAGAAAGAGCGCCAGCGTCGCCGGAAGAAATCGCCCGTCGAAGAACACGTGGTGGAGCGCGAACCTCGTGCGCGGGTTGGCGCCATTCATCAGTGCCGCGCGGAAAATCTCGATCGACTCGACGGTCAGCGCGAGGCAGAGCGTTGCGCCAGTGACTTGCCAGGCAGTCGGGAGCCACCAACGTCTGCCCGAACGGCAGAGCGCTGGCCCCAACCAGACCAGCGGCAGCGCCGAGAGCATCACCAGGTTGGAGTTCACCGCGAGCGCCAGCAGACAGGTGCCTGCGGTGCCTGCGATCAAGCGCTTCGCTCTCGAGCCGGCGACCGCTTCCTGAGCGGCTATTCCCGCCGCGAACAAGCACAAGACGACGTAGGGCCATGGTGTGCCAGCAACAGCGACCCGGATCCAGAGCGGGTTGAGGCAGGTCAGCGCGAGCGCCCACAGGCCAGCGCTCCGTGCGCTCCCCCCTGACCAACCGCAGGAGACCAATGTCTTCACCAGCCAGTGTCGGGCGAGCAGACCCGCCAGCAGCCCGACAGCCAGCGTGAAGCGGCACAGGTTCGCGACGCCATATGGAAAGGTGTGAAGCAGCGGCCCGTAGGCGCGGAAGAACGCGGGGGACCATCCGGGCCCCGCCGGGTCCCGGATGCAGTCCAGCATCCAGGCGCAGTCCGAGCGCGCGACGTAGCTATTGTGCTCATGCAGCGGCAGGTGTGCCGTCAGCCCGAGGGCGATGAGCGCGCTCACCGCACAGATGCCGATGCTGACTGAAAGCTCCAGCTTCCGCTCTCTCCAGTTTATTGCCGTGAGGCAACGAACGCCGTAGACAGCGATCCAGCCCAAGCCGAACAGGGCGACCAGACCCCAAACGACTCGCGCGACGACCCCACCCGGCTCACGCTCTTCGTCCTCGGCGGGCGTTCCGACCTGGACCCACAGCACATCCCGCTGCCGGTCTCGCTCTTGCGCCAGCGCTGTGGCCAGCGCCTGCCAGCGGGAACGCTGCGCGGCGGAGCAGAGCTGCTCACAGGTGAGCTGGACTCCCGGGGCCAGCTCCGAGGGGACGGGGCCCTGATAGTGCACGACCAGTGTCACCTCCTCGGGGGCGCTCAGGCGGAGCAGGATCGCTTCTTGTTCGATGCGCACGTCATAGGTAGGCGCTTCCTTCTGAGCCGCCACCGCCCGCTTCACGAGCGCGAGCACCTGGGCTTCGTGACCGGGCAGGATCGCCTGGCCTCCAAACGCGTCAGTGGTCCATGAACCAACCACTGTCGCCAGCGCGATTGCCCAGATCGCCGCGCGCCGTTGCATGGAGAGCTAATACCGAGAGATCGGCGCGCTTGTCAGCCGGGATCACCGCGAGCATGAGTGGGATTGACCTGGCGCCTGTTCGAGAGTGATTCTCGGGGGGATGACTCCTGTGGAAAACGCGCTCGACGAATGGCCCAGCTTCAGCATGGTCCCCGAGGACGACATCCTACCGCTGTCCAAGCGACCCTCTGGGCAGACGCTCTCGAGGCATATCTGGTGGGATGGTGAGCTCCGCGAAGCGGAGCCGATGAGTGTTCACTACTACTCCAACGCATTGCACTACGGGACCGCGGTCTTCGAGGGTATTCGTTGTTACCCCACGGAAAAGGGGCCGGCGCTGTTCAGGCTCAAGGAGCACATCCAGCGCCTGCTGCATTCTGCCCGGCTGTACGGCATGGTCGTGCCATTTTCGGAGCAACAGCTGATCGATGGGGCGATTGCGGTTACCCGTGAGAACCAGATTGAAAACGGCTACCTGCGGCCACTCGCGTTCTTTGGCCCTGGTCCCATCGATCTGAAGCCGAAACGCGAGTGCCCGGTGAGAGCGTTCATCGCAGCGCGCGAGCTCGGTTCGTTCTTGGGTGAGGGCGCGCTGCGCAACGGGATCCGCGTTACGGTTTCGTCGTGGCGAAAGTTCCACCACACCATGCTGCCGACCATGGCCAAGGCGAGTGGCCACTACGCGAACTCGGTGCTCGCCGCTCACGAAGCCCTCGATCGAGGCTACGACGACGCGCTGCTCTTGAACCATGAAGGCACCGTCTCGAGCGCTACTGGCGAGAACGTCTTCTTCGTGCGCCACGGGCACCTCTACACGAACGACGAAAGCTCCTCCATCGTCCCTGGTATCACCCGGGACACGGTCTTGAAGCTGGCCGAGGAGCTCCAAGTTCCCGTGACCATCAAGTCGTTCACACGTGAGGAGCTGCTGCGGGCAGACGAGGTGTTCCTCACCGGAACCGCCGCGGAGGTCACGCCGGTGCGTGAAATCGACGGCGCGGAGTTCCGCACCGGAAAGAAGTCGTTCGGCGCGACCTTCCAGCGTGCCTATCTCCGCGTGGTAACGGGCAAGGTGCCCGAGCACGCTGCTTGGCTCAGCTATGTGAACTGACTGGAGGGCTTGGCCTCGAGAGCGGCTCCTGGCTCAGCTCTCGAGGGTGGCCTTCAGCGCGTCCAGTTGAGCTCGTTCGTCCTCGTCAACGTCGCCGTCGACGTACATCACCGCCCGCACCGCTTCGACGAACACCCGCTTATGTTCCGCGGGGATGAGCTTCGGATCGACGCTCTCCGGGGATGGCGCCGTGATCAACCAGTCTTCGACCTGTGCGCTCTCTTCTTCGCCCAGCTCGAGCTTCTCGATCAGCCGCCGCACGAAGCGCTCTTCGGCTTCCTTGAGCTCGAGATCCGCCCAGGCGAAAGCACAGACGAAACGCAACAACAGGAGACGAGCCTCGGGGTCCAGCTTGTCGAACATCGCGAGTAGCGTATCAGCTTCCTACGGATTCGTGCCCGAGTTGCACACGGGAACCGTCGTGGTGTGGGCGCTGCGGTGGGAGCCTCGCTCGAAGCGGACCAGCGCCGGCGGAAATGCCACGGCGACGTAAGTCGCGGACTTTGCAGCAACGGCTCGGGCCAGTGATGCTTCGGGATCGTCGGGCAGTGTCCCGGGCAAGGTCGGCCCAGGATCGATCGTTCCACGCTCCACATCGACGAACGCGACCTGCTTTTCGTCCAGCACGAGGTAAGTGCCGCTGCCGAGCGAGGTGAGGCTCCCACGGTAGCCGAAGAGCCTCGTCCACTCCGCGGTCCGCGGATCGACCAACAGGGTGACGCCGTCGGGGCCGCAGCAGCGCTGCGCTGACAAGATCGCGAACTTGCCAGGCCAGGAGGCGGACCATTCCTCGAAGCCTTCGAGCGCCTCGGTGGAAGTTGCGACGTGAGCTAGCTTGAGCGTCGAACGGTCGAGTAATGCGGCTTGGAGTCGAACTCTGCTCCCCGCTACATCCGAGGGGGAGAGCAGCAGCAGTTGCTTGTCATCAGGCGTCGTCGCAACCGCGATTTGCTGGTGAGGATCGGGCACCCCGTTCCAGTGGCTGGCCGGGATGCTCGATGCGTGCGCCTGCATGCACACGTCCTCGTAGCAGACTTCGAGCAGCGTTCCTGACCAGCGTGCGTAGGGCTTCACCGCGGCGTTGGGCTGGGAGACCTCGGCTCCATACTCCTTCTGCGCCTGAGCCAGTGAGCCGTGTGCCTCGATTCGGAGGACCTCACCCCCCGAACCCCACACGACGCAGCGCACGGGAACGCTGGGGGACGCTTCCCCATAGCAGGCCCAAGCGCCATCGTTCGCAGGGCCGGCCCCGACGACGCTCAGCGCGGCTTCGTCGCTAGGGATGCAAGCCTGACGCTCGGGGAGCGGGGCCGATGTGGTGGCGGCTCGAGCGCTCTCGGTCTTCTCGGGAGCGCGCTGGGCGGGCGGCTCGGCCTTAGAACCTCGAGCCGCTGGAGCGCATCCCAGCGCGGTCGCGGTCATGGTCAGAAGTGCTAGCGCTTGGCGGTGATTGAGTGACGTGTTCATGGTCGTATCCCCGAGGAATCTTCATTCAGCGTTGGTCACGCAGATCCCCGCCCCGATCGGCCTTCGCGGCGGCCCATCGGTGAGCGGGCCTGCGCCCGTGAGGACGCTGTGCGTCCCGCCCCAATACGGGCGAGCCACAGGTTGGGTGCAACGCCTGGTCCAGCCACTGAAATTTTTGTCGCGGAGCGCCGTTTCTTGGGGCAGATTGCCCTGATTGGGTTAGACCACGGCTAGCATGGGATACGGCAGGAAGCTCGATCAAGTCATAGGCGGGATGAGCCGTTTGCTGCACCTGAGGGGTGCGAAGCAAAACACGTTGCCGGACCTGGACCCGTATCTCGATCGCGAGCCCAATGAGCTCTTTCCAGAGCCGCCGCCCATCACCGACATGAAGGTCGAGCGACGGCTGGTGGACAAGGCGCTCAAGACGAGCACCCTGAGCTGGACCAGCTCGCATCAAACGCTCTGCCCCACGTACGAGCGCCGCCACCGTGGGGAGTACAAGCGCAACCTCACCGCGTGGGCTCGCTGGATCCGCCCGGAAAGGCAAGTTCGCCCGACGTGTCTGATCTATGTCCATGGCTGGCTCGAGCCAGGCTCCTGGGTCGAGGAGGCCACGCTGTTTCGCGCCTGGACGCGCGAGCTGCCCATCGACATCGTCCACATCTCGCTGCCGTTCCATGGCAAGCGTAACCCACCGGGGGCGCTGTTCAGCGGCGAGTACTTCTGGACGGCGGACCTGGTGCGCTCGATGGAAGGCGTGCGCCAGGCGGTGTGTGACACCCGCAGCTTGATGGACTGGCTGCGCGGCCATGGCTACGAGCGCGTGGGCGTCACCGGGATCAGCCTGGGTGGCGCCTTGACCATGATCACCGGCTGCGTCGAGCCGCTACCAGACTTCATCATCCCGATCATCGGCCACCTCGAGTTGCAAGACGCCGTGGAGCACGCGCCGATCTTGTGGCGCATGAAGCACGACCTCGAGAAATGGGGCATCGACCTCGAGGCGCGCACCAAGCTCTTCGAGCGCCTGCGCATCACCAACTACGAGCCGAAGCTGGAGCGCAAGAAGCAGCTCTGGATCGAGGCGCGAGAAGACGTCTACATCGACGCCAAGATGGTCGAGAAGCAGTGGAAGCGCTGGAACACTCCGCCCATCTTCTGGATCGACGGGGGCCACATGAGCTTCCCCCTGGCCGTGCCGGCGATGACCGAGCGCATCGGTCAGTTTCTCGAGGAATCAAAATAGGTCTGTTCGCGGAGCGCCGAACGGCTCCTGGGTCGTATGGGTCTGTCGCTGCGTGTTCTGAGCGCTAGATGAGGCGCCTGGCGGGGAGCCCGGCTTTCTGTCGCATGCCCGCTTCGAGGTTCCAGAACACGCGGAACGCGAAGACGCACGAGACGATGCCGCACAGCGTGGCTAGAATCAAACACGGCGCAAACCAAGAAAAGGGTGCGAGCACGTGGAGCGCAATGGCGATCAGCCACAACGGCCACCAGAGCGTGAGCGCGATGGGGTAGGACTCCTCGGCACCAAGCCCTCTTGCTAGCTCACGCGACGTATGCCCGGGACGTAGCGCGGCCAGCGGTAGCACGAAGTCTAGCAGTGTCGACG
>JAUILJ010000942.1 GCA_030433055.1 Polyangia bacterium | reverse complement strand
CCAGACGCAAGGCGTCCAGCGCCAAGCGAGCGTTCGCGCTCTTGATGGCGCGCTCCACATCGCTCTTGCGGTTCTGCGGGTTGGATACGACGTCCTTCAGCGCCGTTAGCAGGAGAAAGTAGGACAGCAGTCCCACAACCAACACGATGCCTGCGTTGACGATGATGATCTTGCCCCGCATGACCTGTCGCCCCTTCCTGTTGCCCTCACTGCCGGGCCGCTGGGAGAGCTGAATCTCCCTTCTGCTGCCCACCTTCGATGAGCCTAGACTCGGCGTCCTACGCGCGACGCAGATTGCTGCGTCTCAGACAAACACAGTTCGCACCTTCGAGGCACGAACTGCAAGCAATGTTCAAATCCGGCGAGGAGCCTATCATCCTCGCTGCGGAGAACGAAACATGGTGACGACCCTCGCCCTGGTGGATGACGAGCTGTTCGATCGGCACTGCGCGCTGGATCGCGACGGGCAACCCACAGCACATCCGGAGCGGCCTGAGCGCCTGCGTGCAGCGCGCGCGGCGCTCGAGGAGCTGCTGCGAAACGCCGGCCCAGAAAGCCTCGCAGTCGACGCACTGAGCCCGCGCGACGCGACACCGGAAGAACTCGAACGCGTCCACGGCGCCGGTTATTTAAGTGAGCTGGAGTCGGCACGAGGAGGCACCGGCCACCTGGATGCGGACACTTACTTCGCCCCAGACTCCGTAGCAGCCGCGATCAGGGCGTGCGGCGGATCCCTGGCGATGGTGGATCGCTTGCTTGACGGAAACGCCGATTTCGGTGTGGCGCTCGTTCGCCCCCCGGGCCACCACGCGCGGCCCGACTGCGCCATGGGCTTCTGCTTGCTCAACAACGTGGCGGTGGCAGCAGCGCATGCGAGAGCCCGTGGCCTCGAGCGGGTGATGATCGTCGACTGGGACGTCCACCATGGCAACGGCACACAGGAGATGTTCTACGACGATCCGAGCGTGCTCTACGCGTCACTGCATCAGTTCCCATTTTACCCCGGCACGGGAGCCGCGAGCGAAGTCGGGACGCGAGACGGCGCCGGGTACACGATCAATGTGCCGTTGAGCTCCGGCGCAGGCGAAGCGGTGTACCTAGAAACCGTGCGGCAATTACTGGCTCCCGTGATCGCGGACTACGACCCTCAGCTGTTGCTGATCAGCGCCGGCTTCGACGCGCACGCTCGAGATCCCCTGGCGGGGATGCTGCTCGCCTCGGAGACCTACCCGCGCATGCTCGAGGCCCTGGTCAGCGCCTGGGACGGCGGTGGGCGCGGGCGGCTGGGGCTGCTCCTCGAAGGTGGCTATGACCTGCAGGGGCTCGAGCAGTCCTTGGGAGCGACCCTTCGCGGCCTGCTCAGCGCCGAGGGCGCCCCAAGCCCAGACGCCGAGACAGCGCGGGCGTCTTCCCGGCACGAGTCGGAGTTGTGGTCTGCGCTGACTCAGGCCAAGCGCTTTTGGAAGCTGTAGGGGGCTGCCCGCCGCCTCGCGAAGGCGCAAAAAAAAAGCAGCAGACCGTGTTGCGCCTCCCCCACCCCTTAAGCTAAGACTCCGCGCTCTCGCGGGGCGACCCGCGGCTTGGCCTGCCGCACCATCTCCGATGGGAAGCAGCCTGGCGCGAGGCCTCCTCGCGGCTAACATACTCGGGTCTTCTCTGTGAGAACCGAGACACACGGTGGGTGTAGCTCAGTGGTAGAGCACTGGATTGTGGCTCCGGTTGTCGTGGGTTCAATTCCCATCATCCACCCCGAAAACAACGCCTGACTCCCGCGTCGCCGCACGACGACCGGGAGCGCGTTGATCTGGTCGAGCTGGGCACCCAGCGAGCGTCCAGTACGCGCCCGTGGAGAGCGCGCCAGGGCCTGGGGGTGAGACGCGCTGCGCCGTCTCCGCGTGGCCTCGCGGCGCCTGCCCTGGGCCGCTCGCTCTGTGGTAGGCAGCGGCATGCACTCGGACAAGCTGGGCCTCGACACCTTGGCAATCCACGCGGGTCAGGAACCCGATCCGACTCATGCGGCCGTCATGCAGCCGATCGTCATGGCGAGCACCTTCGCCCAAGCCGAACCGGGCAAGCCCAAGCTCTTCGAGTATTCGCGCAGCGGCAACCCCACGCGACAGGCGCTGGAGTCTTGCCTCGCGGCACTCGAAGGCGGCACCCACGGTTTCGCGTTCGCCAGTGGAAGCGCCGCGACGCTCACGCTCCTCCACACCCTGAAGCCCGGCGACCACATCGTCAGCGGTGATGACGTGTACGGCGGGACGTTCCGCCTCTTCGACAAGGTGCTCAAGCCGATGGGCGTCAACACGACCTTCGTCGACCTGCGTCAGCCCGAACGCCTGGAGAGCGCGATCACGCCTCAAACTCGCCTGGTCTGGATGGAGACTCCCACCAACCCGATGCTGAAGCTGTTCGACATCGAGGCCATCGCCGCACGCTGCAAGACCCACGGGATCCCGCTGGCAGTGGACAACACGTTCGCTTCGCCCGTGATTCAGCAGCCGCTGAAGCTCGGTGCGGCCATCGTCGTCCACTCCACGACCAAGTACATCAACGGCCACTCGGATGTAGTCGGTGGCGCGCTGATCACTTCCGACGACGCGATCGCCGAGCGCGTCGGCTTCTACCAGAACGCCATCGGGGGGGTGCCTTCACCGTTCGACTGCTACATGGTTCTGCGCGGAATCAAGACCCTGCCAGTGCGGATGCGCCACCAGGCCCAGAGCGCCGAGATCCTGGCGCGCCGCCTGGAAGGTCGGAAGGGAGTCAAGACCGTCCATTACCCTGGCCTCGAGAGCCATCCGGACCATGCGCTGGCGAAGCGCCAAATGCGGCTGCCTGGCGCGATGGTCAGCGTGGACCTCGCGGCAAACGTGGATCAGGCGAAGCGATTTCTGTCTGCACTGCGGATCTTCACTCTGGCTGAGAGCCTCGGGGGCGTTGAGTCCCTCGCCGAGCATCCCGCGATCATGACGCATGCGTCGATCCCGAAGGAGACGCGCGACGCGATCGGGATTGGAGACGGTCTGGTCCGCCTGAGCGTCGGGCTGGAGGACGTCGAGGATCTCTGGGCGGATCTCGAAGGCGCCTTCGCCGCCGCCGCTCTCTGAAGCTCGGCCCCGACTGCGCTGAGCGAAAACTGAGTAGGAATTTGAGCCGTAGGAGCTTAATGTCTCGGCATGGCTCTTGGGCTCTCTCTTGCTCCTCATCGGCTGATCACG
>JAUILJ010000941.1 GCA_030433055.1 Polyangia bacterium | reverse complement strand
GCGTGATGGTCCAGATGTGCAGGTCGCTGTCCGCGCGGCTCGCCCAGCTGTTGGGCGGTGGTGCCGGTGGCGCGGCGTCTCCCAGCTTGCCGGCGATCACGGTGACCCGCGTCTCGTTTCCGTGGTCGTCCTTGAATGTTACCGTGGGGATCTTCTCCGCCCACAGCATGGTGAAGTAGGGATCCACCATCTTGTCTTGCGCCGGGAGATTGAGCCAAATCTGAAAGAGCTCGGCAGGGTTCGCGCGCTCCTGGTCAACGAGGGGAAACATCTCGCAGTGCACGATGCCTTTGCCCGCGGTCATCCACTGCACGTCGCCGTGGCCGAAGCGGGCGGTCGCGCCGAGGGAGTCGGAGTGATCGATGTAGCCCCGACGCATCAACGTCACTGTCTCGAAGCCACGGTGGGGATGCTGTGGGAAGCCAGGAACGACGTCCCCGTGGTACATGCGCCAGCCGTCTTTCCCCTCGAAGTCCATACCGATGTTGCGCCCCTCGAGGCTGGCGTCTGGACCGAGCTTTGCGTTGCCTCTTGGGTAAGCGTCGTCGTGATGGACACAGAACAGAAACGGGTCGACGGTCGGCCACTGAAAGCCCAGGGGCGCGTTGTCGAGGATCGGGCTCTGCTTCGATGGGGACCGCGTTGCCATGACGGCAGAGTGTTGGTTTGGTCCCAGGCGCTGACAATGGGCACGCCACGGAACAGTCTGTGCCGTCAAAGTTCCGGTAGCACGGCCCACTACCAACGTGCTACGTAGAGAACCGATGCTGAGCCTCGTTGCAGGACTCGCCGGCGGTGCGATCCACGCACTTTCGGGCCCGGATCATCTGGCCGCGGTTGCCCCGCTCTCGCTGGGAGATCGGCGCACCGGTCTGCTCGCAGGGCTCGACTGGGGCATGGGGCATGGCGCGGGCGTGATCTTGATTGGCGCCCTGGCGCTCGTCGCTCGGGACACGCTCTCGATTCACCTGGTCAGCGGGTGGTCGGAGCTCGGAGTTGGGTTCTTGTTGATCGCGCTCGGCGCGTGGGCGGGCTGGAAGGGCTATCAGGCGTGGCGCGACCGAGGCGCCGCCACGCCGGCTCACCATCACCGCAAGCGTGGCGCGACGTTCGGCGTCGGTGCACTGCACGGCTCCGCCGGGGCCAGCCATTTGATCGGCATCCTGCCCGCGACGGGGCTCTCGACGCTGAGCGCCGTCAGCTATCTGGCCGCGTATTTCCTTGGGGCAACTCTTTCCATGATGGTCATCGGCAGCGTCGCGGGTGAGCTCGCGCACCGCGGTGGCTGGAAGCTGCGTCCAATGCTGATGTTCGGCGCCGCCGCGGTGGCGTGCCTGGTCGGTATGGGCTGGATCGTCTCGAGCTGGCCGGCCTGACGCCTCAGCTGGGGAAGCCGCGCTTGTCCTCAGACCCACTCGACCTGGATACCGTGACCGCCGCATCGAGCCAGTGGCGCCTTGGTCGCGCCGCCAGCCCTCACGTTGCTCGCTCACCCCGACGCCTCCGGTGTGGCTCAACGGATGATTTCGACACGGCTCTCGGAAGGCCCAACGGGGATCTCTCGGGTCGAGCCGGTGTTTGGGCCCCAGCGGGTGGGAGGTCGGCCGCCTCGAAGATCGCTACCTCAGCCACGTTTTGCCGTACGGCACTAAGGGCTGTTCCGCTTCGCTAGCTGGAGACACTGCGGGTATCGAGCCGAAACACGGCTCTGGCCAAGAGCTGGTTTCGTAGTCTTTGCAGGCTTGGAGGCGAGCCGTGGGAGCAGCCGTTCAAGTGTTTCCACGAGCTTCCTTTCCCCAGCGCCCCCCTGTAGGATGGCGTCGGGGTGATCCAAGCCAACGACTTCGACTGGGGTGCGCGCGTCATCGAGGCTTCAGAAGCCGAAGCCTTCGCGACGCAGATGAACGTGACCAGTCGCGACCGCGAGCGTGTACGACGGGTGCTCCAGGACTTTCCCGTCGCGTGCCAGGTGCGGGGCATGTTCTTCCAAGGCCTGGTCGACACAATCGCCCGCTCTCGCAGCTATGAAGAGGCGAAGGCGCTGGTCAAGGCCGGTGGCGTGCGGACCCGTTTCGTCCCGTTCTCGCTGATGCCACACCGGGACTTCTACAAGCTCTATTTCCTCGCGGCAGCACTTTTGTTCCCAGGCTATCCGCTCGACTACGGGTTCGAACGTATCGCCGAAGACTTCTACCCGACCTTTCGCACGAGCATGGTCGGGCGTACCATCAGCGCGTTCATTGGCAGCGAGCCGATCACGGTGCTGGAGCGCCTGGCCCAAGCCTATCGGGTGTCGATCCCCTGGAACGAGCATGACGTCGAGGCCGACGGAGTGCGCAGCGCGCGCTGGCTGTGCAAGGTCGAACCCAGCGACCTCTATCCAGCGACGTTCCGCGGCATCATCCGCGGGACCATGCACAGTCACGGAGTGAACGAGCCCACCGTCGACCTCGTGGACTCCAAGCGTCAAGAGGACGCGATTCGCTACGAGTTCGCCATCCAGTGGCGTTGATGATCGCGAGATCCACCAACACGTGCTTTCATCATCGAGAAACGCGAGTCTCATCGATGTGCGACTCGATCATCCGATGCAGCCAAATTGGGCAGCGCTAAGCCGCGACCGCAGGGTCGTTGTATTTCCGACTGCCCCGGCGCGCGAGACACGCTAGACTCGCCGTTGCCGGGTATCGAGAGGGAGCAAGCGTTGATTCCCACGTGTGCCCGCCCTGTGCGACTGGCACTAGGAACCTCCGAACGCGCGGGTGCTGTGGCGGTAACACCGGAACCGGCGCGATCGCGACGGCTGCACTGACCCTCGTCCGAACTCAGCAAACCAGTGAAACACATAGTCACGACGCTGCTCGCGTGTGGCGGTATGTTTTGCGCCCAGCCTGCTCCTCGGGCTCTTTGATTCACCTCGGAGACCGCTCGCCTCTTAGGCCCCAATCCCCCAATCACGGAGATCAAGTGACACCCAAAGGCATACGATGGTTCGCTACACTGGCAGCATGCACGGCGCTCGCTCAGGTGGCCGGCTGCGACAGCTCCAGCGATGGCGGAGGAACTGCCGGCTCTGCGGGCAATAGCGCAGGCGGGGACAGTACAGTTGGTGGAAGTGGTGTGACATCGGGCGGTAGCGGCATAGGGGGAGCGAGCGGCTCCTCCGCCACGGGCGGAGCAGGCGCTGCCGGAGGCACGTCCGGGTCCGGCGTCGGGGCCACA
>JAUILJ010000045.1 GCA_030433055.1 Polyangia bacterium | reverse complement strand
GATGTAGATGAAGGACTTCTCCTCAGCGAGCGCCTTGAGCTTGAAGATGACGATCTCCTGAGCGGCGCCGTTGGCCCCATAGCCATGCAGCATCACGATCAGCGGCGTGGGCTCGGCTGGGTCGTAGCTTTCAGGGACGAATGGAGTCACCGGGCGGTCCCCACCCATGGGCGATGTGTCGACTCCACCCTCACCCCCAACCCCGGAACCCGAAGTGCCTCCGCTGCCACCGGTGGTCGCGCTGGTGCCTCCGCTTGCCCCACTGCCTCCGCTGGCGCCGCTGCCCGCACTTCCAGCGCTCCCGCCAGAACCTGAGCCAGTGTCCCCATCAGAGCCGCAGGCAACACCTGCCAAGCCCAGGAGGCATACGGAGACCAGCGTGCAGCTCCGACGGAGCACCGAGAACCCAGCGTGACGAGAAGTCATGCCCCAGTCTATCGCAGCGCATTCGCCGCGACGCCAGTTCCACGGCACAAAGGCGCGTCATGCACCGAGCGGGCCGCCGCGACTCGATGGGGACCTGCTTCAGTGTGACTCGGTCTCGCCGTCTTCCACGAGCTCCCGGAAGCGCTCACTGAGCCAGGCCTCCAGTTCATCCATGGGCGCTTCGAAGTCGGGCAAGCGCACGATCCGCCCTCCGACGTCCCGGGCGAGCGCGTCGAACTCCTCGGGGTCGAAGGCGTAGGTCGTCTCACTCATCACGATCGCCCAGGGGCGCAGGGTCGCGGCCGCGGTCGTCAGCTGCTCGACTGCGCACTCCTCGATGTGGCCGTTGAGCGCTCGCAGCGCCGCTGCGCGACACAGCCTGAGGCGCGGTCCTTCGATGCCACACGCCAACACGATGCGCTGCCGAACCTGGCGGACTGTCTTCACACCGACGGGCATCTGCGCCTCCAACTCACTCGTCGCCATGGACGGCGACCTGCTCCAAAAGACCCCCGTGGCCACTCGGGGGCCGCGTGACCAGCTTCGCGACAACGAGTACTCGAGGCAAGGGAAAGAGTTCGCAGGTACGCGCACGTCTGCCACAGCTGCTCGCGTCGCTCGGGCAACTGCCAGCGTCCTTGTGAGGCGCGCTGGTGCGTGGGTATCCTAGTCGGATCGTGGGGAAAGACGACGACGCCGCTGAATCGAAGCCCCGTGGATCGAAGGCGCTCGATGAGTCGCAGCTCCGACCGAAGAAGCACGACTCCATCATTCCCACGGCACAAGTGGAGATCGGGCCCGACAGTCTCAGCGCCAAGTCCAGCGACCCCAACGACGCAGCCGATGCACCCGATGCGCCTGAGGCTGCGGGCACACATCAGACGAAGCGTGCGTCGAGCTCTGCGAGTTCTCCGGTGATCAAGGGCTTCGAGTCTGCACCTCCTGCCAGCACTCGGGTACCCGAGTCAGTCGCCCGCCTATCAGAGCGAGGCGGCAGCCTCAGCGACAGCGATCGCTGGATGGCTGCAGGCGCGCTCAAGAAGGCGGTCGCCGAAGGGGATGACACGGCGGTGGAGGCTGCGCTTGCGAAGCTGCCCGAGGTCGCGCAGCTCGCCTATCGAATCGCCGAAGTCTATTCCATCGCCACCACCGGCTTCTCCGGGCCGCTCCTGTACGCTCGCGCCGGTGGAGCGGTGGAGGCACTGCTGCTCGAGTTCGAGGCCGCCGCCAAGAAGTAGCCAGCGTCGAACGATCGTCGAACAATCGGGGCTGTTAATTCCGGGTGGAAATAAACTAGAGCAGCTCGAGGACCCGCTCAGGCGGGCGCCCAATGCGCGCCTTGCCGTCCATGACGGCGACCGGCCGCTCGAGCAAGCTGGGGTCCTGGACCAGGGCGGCGACGATTTGCGCCCGCGTGCTGTCCTTGGAGAGGCCCTGAGCCTTGTAGCCTGCCTCTTTGGAGCGCAGCAGGTCGTGAGGGACGAACTGTGGGTCCCCGGCGCTCAGCGCCTTCAACAACGCTTCAAGCGCCGCCTTGCTCGGCGGGTCCTTCAAGTATTCGCGGATTTCTACGGCGCCTTCCCCGAGGCGCTCACCCAGCAGCTTCAGCGTCTCCCGGCTCTTGGAACAGCGCGGGTTGTGCCACAGCGTCACCGTAGACTTGGCCATGGCGCGGATACTGGCACAGCTTCACCGACTAACGGCCAGGACTTGCGCGGCATCGCAACCTGGTGCAAGGGGAGGCAAGCTTTCCAGTGCCAAGCCTTTCTTACAGCCAGGCAATAACGCCGTGGGCTTTCCCTCGCCGTGCGGCCAGATTCGTCCATATCTCGACGGGTAAAGCTTTCGTGCGCCGAGCGCTGCGTCCCGGGCGCTGGGTGTGCTGGTGGCTCGGCCTGGGTTTGGGGTTAGGGGTGTTTGCTCCAGGGGTCACCCGAGCGGCTGCCCCGACGAAGCCTGAGACCTCCGAGCCGCAATATTCCCCGTGGCAATCAAAGAAGGCGACGCCGTTCGCTTCGGTGGCGACCGATGTGGGCGTGGTCTATGCGCGCCCTCGACTCACCCTCGGTTACGGCGCGCCGTTCTGGAACTTCGTCGGTATCGATGCCTACTGGCTCACCACCAACAGCTTCAGCGCGCCCTACGTCGGGTGGCGCGCGAGCCTACCATTCCTCGACACCTTCTTCGGTGTACGCCGGACGATTCCCTTCGACCGGCGCTTCCTACCCAAGCAGGACAAGTACTCTGACACCGACCTCGGGCTGGAGAATGGGGGCGAGCGCAGCGCATATACCGCCGTCGACTTCGAGCTGGATCTGGCGGCACCGGTAGCTCACGGTGGCGCCTTTCTAGGTTTCCACCCGGTATTGATCGACGTGCCGCGAGACAGCTACGTCTACGAGGAAGTGCTGCGAGTCGTGATGCGGCCCCCGTTCGCGATGGGGCTGCGCGGCGGCTATGTCTACGGCTTCGGGGAGAGCCAGGACGTACAGCTGGGCGCGCTGGCCGAGTACGTGTTCGTGCCGGGGCGGCCGCGCGGGGTGACCCGCGGTGGCCCGCTGTTTCACGCCACCTTGAGCAAGCACCTGGAAGGCTTCGCGGCGTTCTCGTTCGTGCTCGACTCGCCGGATGCGCTCGGCGTCGTCGACGGCACGTATGCCTTCCTCGGTCTGCTCCACCGCTGGGCACGGCGCTTCTGACGCCGCATCCAGGCCCGCTCCAGCGCGAGCAGCAGGCTTCCGAGCCGCGGCGCCTTTGCAGGCTCCCCACCGCCAGTGAGGAGTCAGGGAGCGCTGAATCCGCAAGGTATCGTTACTTGGCGCTCGAGCTGGGCAGCACGCCCTTGCACTTTTCTTCGCGGTCCTTGGTCAGCCGAGCCTTGTCCTCTGGCTTGGCGTCGATCAGCGCGAGCTGCGCTTGGGTGCAGGCATTGTTCTTCTTCAGCTCGCCAGCCAGCTGGTCGACGATGCGCGCCTGGAGCTTGCCGATCTTGTCTTGGGCGGCCTTGCCGGTTGGCCCCGTTGGATCCTTCTGGACCGCGGCCTCGCAGGCCTTGGAT
This sequence comes from Polyangia bacterium, assembly GCA_030433055.1. Classification (GTDB taxonomy): domain Bacteria; phylum Myxococcota_A; class Polyangia; order Polyangiales; family Polyangiaceae; genus JAHBVY01. The sequence continues at coordinate 14,294 of JAUILJ010000045.1, read as the reverse complement.
GCTTCCTCTAGCTTGCCGGCTTTCTCCAGCTCGAGGCAGTGCTCGTAGTCGCCCTTGGCGGGATTGCAGCCTACGCTGACCAGGGTAGCCAACGCGCTCCCGAGGAGAATCCATCGCTCAGCCATGTCGCGCCTTATAGCAGCGTCGCCGCGGGTCGCTAGCGCAGGCTGCGTGCGGCTCGAGCGACTATGGCGTTCACGGCGGCGCGATAGCCATAGCTCTGCACCTCGGGGTCCACGGTTTGCTTTGCGCAGATGCTGGCGGTGACGCCGTTTTCTCCCAGGGCGCGCAGCAACTCGAGCTGTCGAACTCCAGGCATCGCTCCAACGGAGTGGCGCTGGTCGGTCGCCTCCCCCGTGCCTGGGTCGACACACATCGGATCGTCGCTCACGCCGTAGCACTCGCAGCTGCTGGTGAGGCAGGGGAGGGGCTCCGGGAGCGGTGAGAGACAAGCGTACTGGAGTGACTGGCCCTCGGTGTCGAAGTCGTAGCCGTTGGGGTACGCGAAGCCGTCTGCCTTCGTCCGGACGCCTTGTCCGGTGCGGATACCAATCGATTCGCGCATGAGCGCGTCGCCTGCGGGGTCTCCGTTGGTCGGTAGCAGATCCGCCCAGCGCTGGTTCATCTCCGTCGCGTCCGCGAACTCCAGCGTGCCCTTGGTCCCGATACTCGAAGGCAGTGCGATGTCCTGCCAAGGTACTCCGACGAGGCCAGCGAACACGACGTCTTGGGTGCGCCGCTTGTTGTCGGTGGCGGAGGCGTACAGGGGATTCGGCAGCGACTCGCCGTACTCGTCTTGAATGGTCGTGTTGGTTAGTGCCGTGCGGTACCGGTCCACCGGGAACGGGAAGTCTATGCCGAAGCGTCGTTTCTGGTCGAAGCAGCGGGGGTTCGGGAGATCCAGGTCGGGTTCCAATTCGCTTGCATCGCACCCCGGCGCGGGGCTGGGGCAACCGGCGGGTGGCGATTGGCCACACGAATGGCAGCAGGGATCGTTTGGATTGCTCTCGCAAACCTTGGTTGGTGGGGGGAGAGTGACTTGCTTCCCCTCTGGGTCGATGGCCTGGAGCCCCAGCCAGTACTGATTGAAGGATGGCACCGAGCAGTCGTTCTCGTTGCTGAGCATCACGACCAGGACGAGCGAGCTGTCCCTGAGGAAGACCCTGCGCTGCTCCAGCAGCTCCTGGTCGACGCCGACTGCCACGGCACATGCGTTCGAGCTGTCGCCGTCGAAGCAGGGCCCCCGCTCCACGCCATTGCTTGGGTGTGGGTCGACGAGAAAGCGATAGAACGCTTCGAGACTCGCCTCGTACCCGCACCCTGCTCCGCCCGCCGCGAGCACCTGGCTTCGGGTTGCGTCGAGCACGCGCTCGAGGCTGGCTGAGCCGGCCGGGGTCTGCTGACCCGCGGGGTCCCAGGAGATCAGACCCAGGCCGCGATAGCCTGGATCGCCTTCGTAACGCTCCAAGCTTCCAATCAGGTGCGCCCGATCATCCTGCGCTGGGTTCCAGCTGGGCCAACGCGGGGAGCAACTATCGGATCCGCTCCCCCCCAGGCTGGTGGTGATCACGCCAACGTGGAGATCCTGGACGGGCGGCACCTCGCGCTCGAGGCCATCGGGGCACGACGCCGTGGGATCCGCGAGGGTGATGCGCTGGTCGCCGCTGACGCAGTCCGGATTGACGAGCCGGTGGACCAGGAGCGGAGCGGCCTCGGCGAAGGTCGTCTCGAACGGCTCCATGCCGTACGAGTTGTCGACGACGAACAACAGGTCGACCTGAGTCGGAGGCTCGGTCGATGCCGCCGGGGCGTCGGCGCCCGCGTCAGCTCCGTTCTCACAGCCCTCTGACGTACCGTCGCATCCGAGTGTGGTGCGACCACACCCAGCTCCACCCAGAGCAGTGCCCAGTAAAGTCACAGCGACCCATCGCTTCATTGCCTCTCCTTGTACTCGCCCCGGATTCAGACCTTCCTGCCGAGAGACGAGGCTCGTGCTCAAGACCGTGTGGAAACCTGCGGGGCTCAGGCCGGAGCCACGGTGCGGGCCTTCCGGGCATCAACGACGAACAGTAGCGCGAAGACCATCAAGAAGACGAGGGAACTCACCTGGTAAAATGTGAGCCCCCACAGAACTCGAGGCTCCGGCCGCAGTAGCTCGGTGGCGACGCGCCACACCATGTAACTCATCAGGTACAGCTTGATGAGCTGCGTCCGAAACAGGCCCTTTCGAGCGGCGAGCAGGAGCAGGACGGCCGCGACACCGTGGAACGCAGCTTCGTAGAGCTGGGTCGGATGCCGTGGGAGCCCATCGGCGAAGCGCACCGCCCAGGGAAGGTCCGTCGGTCGACCAAAGCAGCACCCGGCGTGGAAACACCCGAGGCGACCGATGGCGATGCTCGCTGCGACTGGTGCCGCGAACGCGTCGCCGGTCTTGTGGCGCACCCCAGCGACCAACTTCGCGACTTCGACCCCGAGGTAGCCTCCCGCAAGCCCCCAGGTGATGGTGCGCCCGTCTTTCAGCCAGGCGCTACCATCGACCAGGCTCGGCCAATCGGAGACCGCGTAGGGCAGCTTGGCAAAGAACGTGCTCCCGATGATTGCCCCGAGGAACAGTGCTAGGCGCTGGAGCCGCGTTTCTCTGGGGCCTGGCGGCAAGGCTCGTCGTACCAACACACCCACGATCAGCGCTGAACTCATCAGGCCCAGGTAGGCCCAGTCCATCAGTCCGGTTCACCCTTCGTCGTGAGCTGGACCAGCTGAGCCTCCAGCTCAGGGAGCGGCGCGTGCCCGGGACGGTAGAGCACGTTGTAGGCACAGAATGGGATCACGTGACCGCTCGGAAGCACGTGATGCGTGCAGCACTTCATCACGCGGCGCAGGTCGAAATTGTACACGTCGAGGAAGGAGGTGATGGCGATGCGAAACACGCGATCGGGTGACAACGTTTCACTGAGCGCCGCGTTGAAGAAATCGAGGAGGGCCCGGATGGTCTCGGCGCCTTCTGCCTCGCCCCCGTTCGTTGCGCCGCTCATGCGTTGTCCCAGGGCGCTCGCGAGCCACGACTCGGGCGAAGCGCAGTCGCCCGCGCTGCAGCCCTCGGCGGAGAGGTACTCGCTGACCAACTGTCGGGCGCGTGGGCGATCGAACGCGATCCCATTGGCGAGCAGATCCTTGTGCTTGTGCGCGTCGATGAAGCGCAGCAGCGGATACAGACGCTCGCCGTCGCGGTAGGCGTAGCTCAGCGTGTGGCAGTTCGGGTGGGCGCAAGGGAGCGGCATGAAGTCGCTCTCGCGGAACAGCCCGTGGGTCTGAGCTGCGATGCCTTTGACGACGTCGGGGAACGTGAGACGTCGCTCCAGCGTCTCCGGCAGCTCGCTGCGACCGCTGTAGGTGGCCGGCTGGAAACTGACGCCTCCGATGTTTGGTCGCTTGAGCGCGAACTCGATGAGTGGCCCGAGCTGATCGTCATTCACTCCAGGCTGCAAGGTCGCCACGAGCGTGACCCGTACATTGTGTTCCGCAAGCCGGTCTAGCGCGGTGAGCTTTTCCGCGAGGACATCGGCTGCGCGCAGGCTCTGGGTGGCTCGAGCGTCCAGACCATCGAGCTGGAAGTAGACTTCGAAGCGTCGCTCATAGCGAGCTACGTGTTCAGCGAGCCGCGGATCTCGGGCGAACCTGAGCCCGTTGGTATTCACCATGACGTGCTGGACGTCCCGCTCGTACGCGTAAGCTAGGATGCCCTCGAAGTCCGGGTGCAGCGTGGGCTCACCCCCTGAGAGCTGGAGGATCTCTGCTCGACCTTCCACCGCCACCAGGCGATCGATGGCGCGCCTGATGTCTGCGGTGGTCTCGTGCGCGCCTCCAGGCCCGCTGCTGGCGTAGCACATCGGGCACTTCAGATTGCAGCTGGTGGTCAGCTCGACCAAACCAATGCAAGTGTGCTGCTCGTGCTCCGTGCACAGGCCGCAGTCATACGGGCAGCCTCGCTTGGGCAAGCTGCCGAAGCCGGCTGGGAGCTTCCCGGGCACCGCGTACTCCATGCGGTCGTAGTACTCGACATCGGAGCAGACGAAGTCTTCGCGTTGCCCGTGCACCGGGCAACGCTTTTGAAAGTACACGCGCTTGCCCCGCGCGATGATCTTCGCGGAAACGACTTGGTGGCACTCTGGGCACAAACTCTGGGTGAGACCGAGGAAGCTGTGATCGCGAAGTTCCATGTTCTTGGCTGCGACCCTACGGCAAACTCGCGAAACAAATGATGGCAAAGATCACCACTGCCGCAACCAACAGCAACAGAATCACCGCGGTGACGACGAGGAAAATCGTGACGCCAATCGCGATCCCCTTGAGCGCTGCGTCGCCCGGCTTGTCCCCGCGGCTCACCCGCACCTGCCCGTCCAGGTTCTTCGGGTAAGCGTTGGCCGCCACGGGAGCGGCCTGGGCCATGGCTTGTTCCGACGCGGCCTCCGAGCGCCAGAAGTCCAGTCTCCCTACCCAAGCGATTCGCGCGAGGATCACTGAAAGGGGCAGGACAACGACCCCGTACGGAATCAACAGTCCGGGTGCAATGGCCCACAGCTGAGCCCCGATCAGCAGGAGCACGAGGCTGGCCAGGATCACGATCACGAGCCAGGAGCGGTCTCGCTGCGCGACCGCGGGTGTCGCCGCGTGCTGAGCCGACAGCTGGCCCTTGCACAACCAACAGCGCCCAGCGCCCACCGCCACCGGCGTCTGGCAGTGGGGGCACGGATACGTGGCGCTCAAGCGTCACCTCCCGGCTTCTCTGCGTCCCCAGCGGGAAAGGTGGAGTTGGGCGCGGACTCGAGGGCGACCACAAGTCGCTCCGCCGCGCTGACCAACACGATCAGGACGCCGGCGAGGATCAGCACGGCGAGCGCGAAGATCAGCTGGTGGTAGCGTGGGACCGCATGTGCTGGCTGCAGCACTGCCGTGTGCCAGAGCAAGATGCCGTAGCTCACCAGGGTGCCCGTGGCGGTGCAGGCGATGAGGCGCTTGCTAAAGCGGGTAGCCGAGAGGGCGAGCACCAGGAAATAGCCCACCAGCATCGGGCTCTTGGGGCCGTCCAGCACCGCGAGGACCGAGGTCATCAGCGCTAGGTCGACGCTGGTGGTGAGGTACTTCAACCAGATCGGGAAGTAGCGCAGCCGCATGGTGACTACCGTCAGCAGCGCTGCTCCCACCCACGCGCCGACCAGGGTGGTGACCAGCGCGTGGAGGTCCTTGCCCACCACTGCTGGCATGCCCAGCGACCTGGCGCCGTGGTGGTTGATTATCTCGATGACATAGAACGCAAGCACCGCTGTGACGCGCGCGACGTTCGCGAAGGATTCCCCGCGGAATTCTTGCCTTCGCTTCGCGATCTGCCAGCGCCCAGGAGCCATCGAGCTAGAGCGCCGCCTGGCTTGCTTTGGCCTTCCTCGCCAGGGCCAGGGCACCCTGCGCGTCGGCGACTTGCTCGGCTCGAGTGTACTCCGCTTGGGCGCTCGGGATGTCGCCGCGCTGCCTCATTAGATCGCCGCGCAGCCTGTGCAGCTCGGACTCGAACAAGCGTTCATCAGACGCTTCGAGGTACTCGAACGCGCCGTCAAGCGTGCCGTCTGCCGCCTGATCTTGCCCCCTTGCGAGTTCAGAGGCGGCCAGGCTGCCATTGAAATAGGTCATCGCCGCCCGGGTTCCGATAGCCATCAGCGCACCAATTCCCGTGCGGATATCCTCGACCCCGGAGTCCGGATCGCCCAGGCCGGAGACGGCCCAGCCTCGGTTGACCTGCCCCTGCGCCGCCCAGTGAGGCATGCCTTGCTCCATGCCCAGGCTGATCACGGTCTGGGAGTGCTCCTTTGCTTTGTCGAACTCCTCGGTCAGGCAGAAGTGAGTAGCCAGCACGCACTCGACGAATCCGCGGGTGCTGGGTTGCCCGAGCTCCTTGGACAGGTCGAGAGATTGTTTGACCCGGTGCTTGGCCTTGTCGACGTCGCCGTCGTGCGCGTGCACCCAGGTCAGGAAGGACGCGCACATGGCACCTGCGTCCTGTCCAAACAGCAGCGCGAGGTCGGCGTGCTCTGCAGGGTCGTAGAGCTCCAGTCCAGTCTCGAACGCGCGCCTCGCCGGGGCCACCTCGCCGCGCATGAAGCGGGCAGCACCCAGGGCCGTATGGGCGGCGAGTTGGATGCCGCTGCGCCCCGAGCGCTCAGCGAGCTCCAGGAGCTCCTCTCCCATGCGTTGAGCCTTCGGGTACACCCCGGAGACCTCGTAGAACGTCCACAAGCCCCACAAGGCGGGAAACAGCTGGTCGCTCGCCGCGCCCACGACGCGTTGGCAGAGCTCGTAGAGCTCCGCGTAGTGAGCCTCCACTTCGGGTGCCGCGAAGCCGCGCGTGAGCATCAAGGGAGCGCCCAGGGTAACCCGCAGTGAGAGCCTCAGCGGATCGCTGTCAGCTCCCCCATCGGTGGAGAGCAGCGCCAGGCCGCGCTCCAGATGGTTGATCGACTCCGCCAGGGCGAACTCACGCAGAGCTGTCTGAGCAGCGGCGTGCCACAGCTGTACGGCCTGCCCGGTGTTGCCCGCTTCCGCGTGGTGATGGGCCAGCACGGGAGCTGGGGTTTCGTCGAGGCGGTTCGCCAGCAGCTGAGCGATGCGGCCATGGTACTCGCGCCGTGTCCGGCGGGTCAGCGACTGGTAGGCGGCGTCCTGAATCAGGGCGTGCTTGAACGTGTAGACAGCGCTCTGGCCTTCCCCACGACGGTAGAGGAGCTCTGCGTTGGTCAGCCGGCTCAGCTCGCGGTCGAGCTCTTCAGGGGCTAGCTCGAGCAGCTCCTGCATCAGCTGGAACGGGAACTCGCGGCCCACACTCGCCCCCACCTGAACGATGGTCTTCGCTGGAGCCAGTCGGTCCAGGCGTGCCATCAGCGAGTCCTGCAGGGTCGCTGGGATCGCGATCTGTGCTCTTGTGGTGTCGCTGGTCCCAGCCTCGGTGACCATCTTGGTGAGTTCTTCCACGAACAGGGGGTTGCCATCGGCGCGGCGTACGATCTGTTCGACCAGCTCGGTTGGCAGCGGCACTTCGGCGATCCGCCGCACCAGCTCCATCACCTGATCGCTCGGCAGCCGGTTCAGCTGAATCGACGTGTCGAGCGTCCACGGCACGGAGAACTGCGGCCGCGTCGTCATCAGCAGCAGCAGGGGGTGGTTGTTGATGCGCTCGGCGATCTGAGCCAGCAGCTCCAGCGTCGAGTGATCGGTCCAGTGCAAATCCTCCACGCAGATCACGGTTGGTCTCTGTTCGGCCAGCCTGAACACGAACCCCGCCAGCGCCTCGAGCGTGCGCGCGCGCCTGACCTGAGGAGCCAGCGAACTCAGCGGACCTTCGACTTCTTCGCCCAGGGCGGAGAACAGCACCTGGCGGAGCTCGGCGCTCAGTTGGAGCTCTGCGCAGAGGTGGCTCACGATCGCGTCGGCGCTGTCTCCTTCGAGGTGGGGTACTGACTGGCGCACTAGCTCACCGATGGGGTGCAGCGCTGTATCCGCGTGGTAACTAGAAGAGCGAGTCTGAACCCAGCGGTGCGATTCGTCTCGCACCCTGGAGCGGAAAGCGCGGATCAGCGCGGACTTGCCGATTCCGGCGTCGCCCACCAGGCACACGGTGCGTCCCCCGCCGCGGGAGATCTCCTCGAACCGCACCATCAAGGTGGATAGCTCCGCGTCGCGCCCCAGGAACGACCCGCTCGCGGCTCCAGGCTCCCACTCATCGAAGCGGCTGCGCGCCAGATTGAGCACGCGATGCAGCTCGAGTTCTAGCCCCGCGTCCACCTTGCGCATCCCGCAGGTTTCGAGGTCGAACGCGCCATGCATGAGGCGCACGGTGTCGCCGCTCACCAAGACGCTTCCCGGCGGAGCGTGTGCCTGAATCCGTGCGGCAATGTTTGGCGTCTCGCCCACCGCGAGCTGCTCCGTGGCGTTGCTGCCGCCCACCGTGCCCACAACGGTTGGGCCCGTGTGAATGCCGATGCGCGCAGATATGGAGATGCCGTGATCTCGGCGCAGCTTTCCCTGGTTTAGCAGCGTGAGTTTTTGCAGCACCTCGAGCGCCGCGCGCACCGCGCGTGGTGCGTCGTCTTCGTGCGCCGATGGGTAACCGAAGTATGCGAGGACACCGTCTCCGAGATACTGAGCCAGGTGCCCTTCGTAGTGCTGGATGACCTCTTCACAGACCGCCTGATACGCGCGGATCACTTCGCGCAAGTCTTCGGGATCGAGCTGGGAAGAGAGCTGCGTCGAGCCCACGAGATCGCAGAACATGACCGTGAGCTGACGGCGCTCAGCCTCGGGCGGGCGCAATGAGGTGGGTGACGCTTCGCCGCTCTTGCCACTGAGTGGTGCAGCCGATGACCGCGGCTGTTCGCTGTCTTGGATCGCGCGCGCGTTGGTGTTGGCGCTCAGCTTCTCCCCGCACTCGTTGCAGAATTTGGCCTTGGGCGGGTTTTGAAACCCACAGCCGCTGCATGCGCGGGGCATGGCCGCGCCGCACTCATTGCAGAACTTGGCTGCATCCGGGTTGGCGGTTCCGCACTTCCCACACTCCACGAAAGATCCTCCGGCGACGGTTAGAGCCCGCTCATCACTTCGGGCAACCGCTGATCGCGGATCGAAGCCTCTTGCTGAGCCGAGAAAGGCGCCGCAAAGAGCGCTGCGTCCTGCTGCCTCGATCGAAAGTACTCGAAGATGAAGCGCATGCGCTGGGAAAGTTGAGCCCAGTCTTTGGCGGCGGTGCCCTGAGCAACGGGGGTGGCGTCCGCGAGCCAGACCAGCGCCCGATTCAACCACCCCTCCACGCGATCTCGGGTGCCTAGACGGGTCTCGCGCGCGTCGTACGCACCGTACTGTCGCATCACGGCGATCAACTCGTCGTTCTCCAGCTTCTCGAGGTCTCGAGGCCAGAGCATCTGGCCGGGGGCGGCGGGAATATCCTCCCCGAGGCGCAGCGTCCCGTTGGGTAGTGGCATCGTCATCAACAACTCGGTCGAGAGTTCGCGCGCGATGTTCAGCAGGTCGTCGGTGATGGGACTCAGCAGTCGATCCAAGACGACATGCGCCCGCCCGAGGACTCGTTCGTCCAGGCGTTGCGCCAGCGAGCGGTGGTTCGTGTCGTAGACGAACTCCTTCACAGGGATATCCAGCGAACCCTGGATATACGTCTGAAGTCGCGTCTGCTCGTGAAGGCCACCTTGGGCATTCGCGAGCAGCAGGAGCTCCGCCTTGCGGTTCGGGTCGGACTCGAACAGCGCGTCGTAGTAGTGAGCCATCGACTCGCGCAGGAGGCTCTGACCTCCGCGCTGAACGCTCTCGAGCCCGCCTGGTGTGCGTCGGACCTCGTCGGGCAACGTTGGCCCAGGATCGAAGCGCTCGAGGAAGCGTTGCAGCTTGCCGTCGTCTCGAGACGTGTCTTCGCCGAACGTCTGCAAGAAGCCCGCGAACGCCCCCCCAAGTTCTGCGAACACGATCTTGTTCCCGGTACGAATGTATGCGGCGATTTCGTGCACCACGTCGTCCGCAGCACCGAGGAAGCCCGCGTGGTCTTCCTCGAGCTTGGCTTCTGGGTGCACGCTGCAGAGCGCTCGCTGAAGCTCCGCTTTGCGATCCATGAGGTTCGTTCGGCACTCGTGGATCGCGCGCTCTCGCGGGTTGCGCTGGTAACTGTGCTTGTGCTCAGCACGCTCGATGAGGTTCCGCAGGGCCTTCGGCACCTCGTCTTCGCGGATGAACGTCCCCGCGGTCTTCGATGCCCATGTGGCATAGGCGCACCAGTTGAGGTTGCGGCGCCCGACCAGCTCGCTCAGCTGGCTCGAGATGTCCGCGTAGGTCTGGGTGATCAGCAGGTTACGCAGGACGGGTTGGTCATCCATGTCCGCGATGGCGCGTACGTCGTCGGGAGTGATGCGCGGCATACTGCGGCGGATGTTAGTGGCTCTTGGGCCTCCCTAGGAGACTTTTAGCCACACCGCGGCCTGGGTTGTCGTCCAGGGCAAAATCGTCGGTCACGCAGCTGCCTGGTTGCGCTCCGCCGCCGCGGCGCGGACCGCCTGTTCGATTCCACGCAGGGCATCGTCTCCCATGCGCTGAAACAGCAAGGCGAGCACCGGATTTCCGAGCTTCAGGAAGCCCTTGAAGTCGAGCCTGGCGCTGTAGCTCATCCGTGTTCCGGCCCCGTTGGCTTCGAAACCGATCGAGTCCTGGTAGCTGAATGCGTTCGTTTGACCCCGCAGGGTCAGGCGGTGCGGAGCCTGAAACTCCGCAACCTGGTAGGGCAAGTCCGGCACCGGGAAGCGATTGACCAGCAAGAAGCGGCTGCCAAGGCCGATCGGTTCGGGGGTGAGGAGCTCCGCCCGCTCCACCAGAGGATCCCAGCGAGCCGCGTGCCGGAAGTCACTCACGAACTCGAAGGCGAAGCCGGGGTCACAGTCCAGCACCACGCTACGCTGATAGAGCGCCATGGTCGCGGAGTATGTGGGGGCGCGGATCAGGAAGCCAGCCGTGACAGCCCTGGCGGCTTCCAGCCTCCAAAGCGCTGCTCGAGCTGCATGGCGGCGGCGATGGTCTGGTGATCCTTCAGTGGCGCGCCGATCACCTGGACTCCGAGAGGTAGGCCCGCGCTGTCGAGGCCCAGCGGGACCTGGGTGGCTGGCAGCTCCAGCACGTTGATGATCGCCAGGTATGACCAGGGCATGAAGAGCCGCGTCGCCCAGCGCGCTGGAACCCGATGGGGCGGAGCCGTGACCGAATAGGAAGGGTAGAGGAGCAGACCATCTTCGCCGAGCAGCGACTCGACCTCTTGTCGTAGCTGAACTCCGAGCTCGCACATGCGCTGAGCGAGCTTGGGCAACCTGCGAGGTAGCGGGTCCGTGAGCGCCAGCGCGGACGCCATCCACGTGTGCTGCGAGCGCCCCACGGTCCACTTGAGCATCTCGAGGACGGGTCGAATGGGCTTTCCGTCGCCGAGCAAGGTGCCGAAGGGCACCTCAGTGGCGATGCCCATCATCGCCGACCAGATGTCGAACTGTTTCCGCAGGGCAGGAAGCTTGACCACCCGTAGCCGCATGCCGAGGCTCTGCAGGTGCTCTGCGGCGAGGGCCTGGGCGCGCCTCAGCTCTTGCGACACCGGCACGTTCCCGCTGTCTTCGATCGAGATCAGCGTGCGCCCAGCGTAGGAGACCTGCGCCGGGTCACCCAGGACTTCGCTCGACGCCCACTCCGGGTGCTCCGCGTCCGGCCCAGCCATCAGGCGCAGGAGCGGCATCAGGTCTTCGGCCCGGCGGCAGAGCGGTCCGGTGCAGAGGTAGCGCCGCATCGCTCCGTGGGCGTTCGGGTACTGACCGGTGTTGGGTACCAGACCACCGGTTGGTTTGTGCCCGAAGATGCCGTTGAAGAATGCCGGCCCGCGGATCGAGCCTCCAACGTCCGAGCCGAGACCAAACGGCGACGCGCCGGAGCCAATCACCGCGCCCTCACCCCCCGAACTCCCTCCGACGATGCGTCGAACGTCATAGGGGTTGTTGGTGCGACCGTAGACGTTGTTCACCGACTCCATCCACATGCAGAGCTCGCTCGTGTTGGTGACGCCGAGTGGGATTGCTCCTGCCGTACGGATACGATGGACGGCGGTGGCGTCTGCGTCTGCAATCACGTTCCGCCGCGCGACCAGGCCGGCGCTCTGGGGCATCCCGGTGAACGCGAAGCACTCCTTGATGGTGCAGGGCACGCCATGGAACGGCGGCAACTCCTCGCCGCCCTTCACAGCGCGGTCTGCGGCATCGGCTTCCTGACGCGCCTCCGCGAAACGCGTCCGAACGACCGCATTGGTCTGCGGGTTGGTGCGCTCGATCTGCTCGATGTGAAGCTCTACGGCTTCGCGAGAGGTCAAGGTTCCGCCACGGATGCGCGCAGCGAGGTCAGTGGCGGAGGCCAGCCGGGGGTCGGTCATGGGAGCGCGGAGATTGACCCGGCGGCGCCCGCTGCTCAAGCGCAGCAGGCGCCATTCGTCCTCCAATGCTCAGCGTCGCATGGCCGTCCAGATGTCGTGCTTGCCGTCGTTTTCGTTCTCGGCGCGAGCGAAGTACAGGGTGCAAAGGTCCTTCGACAAGCTGGGCTCGGTGTCGTCCAGGTTCGTTTGGCTGATGTCGATGCGCGTGGCCTTGCCCACCTGCTGGCCGTTGCCGTCCACGCTTGCCCAGTACAGATCTCGCGGACCGTTGTCGGTCGAGCTACAGGTTCCCCCGGAGCTTTCCTGTGCAGCGAACAGCAGTTTGTCGCCCTCGGGGGTCGACCAGGGAGCGAAGTCGTCGCCCCGCGCGTGGCAGTCATCAGGGAGTACGAGGGGTACGAAGTCGACGTTGAAGACGATCCCCGGTTGGTAGGTCACCAGGTGCTTGCCAGCGGTCTGGCCCGTGATGGATCGGTCGGTCATCCACCAAACCCGGCTGGCGCTCACCGCGAGGCTGTAGTCTTGCGTCGCTATCCCCTGACCGGCGGCTTGATTCACGCTGGGTAGGGTGAACGTCGTCATCCCGCTGACCGCGTAGATCCTGCGCGTGCCGTTGCTCTCGAACTGATCCCACGCCGCGTCGAAGATCAGATCCCCGAGGTTGATCTCGCGCGGAATATAGCCGCTGGAGTTGCTGCGAAATACGCTGCGGCTGCCCGCGTAAGGAGGGGGCGCGTAGACGATGCCGGGTGAACCCTCTGCTCGGCGCCACCACAACGTCTTGTCATCTGCCAGCCTCGGGAAGCGGTCATCGACGCCGGTGGTGTTGGGCCCGTTCATGCGCACCGGTGGGGAGAAGCGCAGGCGTGTTGTAGGAGCAGCGCAGCTCTCGCACTTTCCAGTGTCTTCGTCGCAGTACTCTCCCACGACGCAGCTATCAGACTTACAGCTCGAGCCACCGCCGGTGCCGCCACCTCCGGCACCGCCGCTGTTGTTGCCGCCGCTGGCGCCACCGCCTCCGGTGCCTCCGCTGTCGGTGCCACCAGCCGGCACCCCGCCGTTACCTCCGGGAAACGACCCAGCGGTGCCCGCGGAGCTGCTGCCTGCGGCGCCGCCAAAGCTGCTGCCGCCGCTTGACGAGCCTCCCGCTGTGCTCCCGCCAGAGTTCGTGCCGGCGGAGGACGTGCCACCGGTCTCGCCAGCGCTACCGAACTCCGAGCCGCCACACGCAACACACAGGGGCACGGCGAGCGCGCCCCCGACCAAGTTAAGCCACCTCATCACGATAGCGTCCACCGGGCCGGGGGCTCGCGCAAGGTTACTCGTTCGTTGGCAAGCCGCGGCAGGCGACGTACACGTCCGCGCCGTTCCTCGGTGTTTCGTCGCCGACGAAGCGCAGCAGCTGCTTGCGGCTCGGCGGGCAGTTCTCCACGAAGCGCTTGCCTTGGGGAGTCGCGTCCTCGTTGATGTAGCACCACCCAAATCCGTCGACCTCGTCCTCGCTCAAGCAGGCGTCCAGGGTCGCATCTCGCGCTTGCTCGATTTCACACAGGCAGTAATCCGCGCACTCGACGCCGGTTCCTTCCCCACAGCTCTGATTCTTGACTAGCGCGCCACGCACGACCTTCCCGAGGTCGCTGTTCACCGCCGCTCTTCCACGGGTGGCGTCGCACTCGCAGGTGTCGCCATGGGTCGCTTCGACGACCTTGCACGAGACGCCGTCAGGAGTGACCTCGAGCTCACGACTCAGGCACTTGCCGTTCAGCTTCTCGCTCACCCGGTCGCCGATCGCCTCGGCCGCCGGGGAGTAACCGAAGCTCGGGCTGTCCTCGTTGGTGACGTCCTTCGGGCAGATCGAAGCGAGCACGGTGGCGTCCTGGATCTGTGAGAGCACTTGCAGCTGGCGCGTGGCCGGGAAGGCCCGACCGTAGGTTGGCGTTTCGGTGTAGGAGCCATCCGGGAGCTCGCAGATCGGCTTGTCGAGAGGCTGACCATCGTAGAACTCGTTGCTGCACTCGGACGGGCTGCTCGGCGGCTGCTGGAGCGGGAAGATGCACGAGTACTGCAGGTCGTTTCGCTCTGCGATGTTCCACTCGTGCCCGTTGATCGGGTTGGACGTGGGTGTGCCTCCCGAGTTCGCGGCGACCAGCGGGGCGTCGAGCACCGGGTTCGAACCGGTGCGCTGATCCACGCTCTCGAGCATCAGCGGGTCCGTGGGTGGAGCGCCGCTCGACGAATCCCCGAGGATCATCGTCCAGCGCTTGCTGGCGTCTAGCTCCGAGGCCTTCAGGTAGTTGAC
>JAUILJ010000940.1 GCA_030433055.1 Polyangia bacterium | reverse complement strand
GGGTAGATGCGCTCGAGGTAGTAGTCGCGCTCACTCTCGGGAATTTCGCTGGGCTTCTTCGAGCAGTCGTCCTTGCTCTTCGGTACCCAGACGCGTCCGTCGTTGCGCAGGCTCTCGCTCATCAGCGTGAGCTTGGACTGGTAGGCGCCGCTGACGGGGATGCAGGTCGGGTGGATCTGCGTGTAGCAAGGGTTGGCGAAGAAGGCCCCCTTGCGGTGGGCGCGCCAGCTCGCGGTGACGTTGCAGCCCTTGGCGTTGGTCGAGAGGTAGAAGACGTTGCCGTAGCCGCCGGTCGCCAGGAGCACGACGTCGGCCGTGTGGGCTTCGATCTTCCCGTTGATCATGTTGCGGGTGACGATGCCGCGCGCGACGCCGTCGATCACGATCACGTCGAGCATTTCCGTGCGGGCATGCATCTCGACGGTGCCCGCCTCGATCTGACGTGACAGGGCCTGGTAGGCGCCGAGCAGGAGTTGCTGCCCGGTCTGGCCACGCGCATAGAACGTGCGGCTGACCTGCGCACCGCCGAAGGAGCGGTTGCCCAGTAGCCCGCCGTACTCGCGGGCGAAGGGCACCCCCTGGGCGACGCACTGATCGATGATGTTCACGCTGACTTGCGCCAGGCGATACACGTTCGACTCGCGCGAGCGGAAGTCACCGCCCTTCACCGTGTCGTAGAACAAGCGATACACGCTGTCGCCGTCGTTCTGGTAGTTCTTGGCCGCGTTGATGCCACCTTGGGCGGCGATGCTGTGGGCGCGGCGCGGGCTGTCCTGATAGCAGAACGCCTTCACATGATAACCCTGCTCGCCGAGCGTCGCGGCGGCAGCGCCACCGGCCAGCCCGGTACCGACCACGATCACCGTGTGCTTGCGCCGGTTGGCGGGGTTGACCAGCTTCATGTCGAAGCGGTGCTTGTCCCAGCGCTTCTCGATGGGCCCGGTAGGCTCGTTGGATCGTAGCTCCATGACTCGGTCTCCGTTCTTCGGATGCGTTTCCGTGGGGAAGTGCTAGGCTTCAGGTCGCCTGGGGGATGACACCCGCCAGCACGCACACCGGCATCGAGATGTTGCCGATCATCACGATCAGCGCCAGGGACTGCGCCGCGAGCTTCTTCTTACCCTCGTAGCGTGGGTGGGAGAGACCCAGCGTCTGAAACATGCTCCAGGCGCCGTGGTAGAGGTGAAAGCCCACCAGGACCTGCGCGATGATGTACACCGCCGCCACCCAGGGGATGCTGAAGGCGTTGACCACGTTCGCGTAGACGTTGGTCGCGCTGTGCTCGTAGCTGCCGAGCGCCAGCCCGGGCACCGTGAAGTGGGCCAGGTGAAACACGATGTAGAAAAACAAGATCGGCCCGGAGAGCTTCATCGTGATCGCAGCGTAGCTGGTCACCGCGTTGTCCTTCTTCGCGTAGCTGACCGGGCGCGCCGCGCTGGAGCGACCCATGAGCTGCAGAGCCATCGTGATGTGGGTGATGATGGCCACCACCAGTACGATGCGCGTGCCCCAGAGCAGAGCCGGGGTGTGATGCAGCGTCGCCGCGTACGCGTTGAGCTTCTCGGGACCCAGGAACACCTGCAGGTTGCCCAGCATGTGACCGATCACGAACCCGAACAGGACCAGGCCGCTGACCGCCAGCAAGGCCTTCTTGCCAATTGTGCTGTGGCTGAGCGTGAGCGCTTTTTCCATCTCGCTTCTCCACACTCGCTCTCGGCCTGAGTCCGGAGATCCGGGTTTGGTCGCTCGCGAGCAGCTTCGGCTGGCTCAACCAGCCGTCAGGTCTCGACCCATCCGCACCCGAGGGCGCGAACAATCAACAAATGCGCGCCCGGGAGGCGCGGACAATCCAACAATGCGCGGGTGCCTGGCCATCGGGCCGGCATCCTCAAGAGTCGTGGGTGCTCCTTACTCCAACCGCTATCGCTTCGGCTAGTCTCGTGACCTCGGATTCGCGCCGCTCAAGGCGCCAAAGGTCAAGGATTCGCAATGGATCTGCTGCGAGCGGCCGCCTGGCTGCCCAGACCGACGGTTTTCGCCTGCGACTGAAACCGCCTCCCAGGCGGGTGCGCAGCATCCTCGCCGACACCCATCGCATAAGGCCAAGCTCAAGCCGCGGCAACCGACCGCGCATCCCAGGTTCCCGGAGCACCAGCCGACCGTACTGGATGCCCGTTGACCACTCCACGCGCGCCCTGGGCCCGAGGTTACATCACCGGCCGATCCAGGTTTGGGGGTGAGGCGCGATGTCTACACGCCCGCCACGCCTCCGCTCATTCGTCTCAGCAGAAACGCACGGAAACAACCACGCACCCCTGCTAGCGACGATTTGCCGCCGCGCCTCGGGCTGGGCGTTCTGCGCGGCGTACACCAGGTTCCCCCCCATCGGCCTCCCCACATCGCTATCCTCGAAAGGCTCACGCGATGGATGTCCTGTTCCTATCCCGACTGCAGTTCGCGCTGACAGTCATGTTCCACTACCTGTTCCCTCCCCTGTCCATCGGGCTCGGCTTGATCATGGTGGTGCTCGAGGCGCGCTACCTGCGCACGAAAGATCCCGCTTACGAGCAGGCCGCGCGGTTCTGGACGAAGGTCTTCGCCGTCAACTTCGCGGTTGGGGTGGCCACGGGTCTGGTGATGGAGTTCGAGTTCGGTACGAACTGGGCGACCTACTCTCGTTACGTCGGTGACGTGTTCGGTTCGGCTCTGGCGAGCGAGGGGATCTTCGCTTTCTTCCTCGAATCGGGTTTCCTCGCGGTACTGGTCTTCGGTTGGGATCGCGTATCCCCCCGCACCCATTTCTTCTCGACGCTGATGGTGTTCTTCGGCTCCACGTTCTCCGCGGTGTGGATCGTAATCGCCAACTCATGGATGCATACGCCAGCGGGCTTTCACATCGTGGGCGAGGGCCTGCGCGCTCGGGCGGAGATCACCGACTTCTGGGCGATGGTGTTCAACCCATCGTCGATGCACCGCCTCGGTCACGTGCTACTCGGGAGCTTCCTCCAGGGCGCCTTCTTCGTGCTCAGCGTCAGCGCCTACTACCTGTTGAAGCGCAAGCACCTCGAGGTCGCTCGCCGCTCGCTGAACGTCGCGTTGACGGTAGCGACCGTGAGCAGCCTGGCGATGCTGGTCTCTGGCCATGGCCAGGCGGTTGCACTGTCGCACAATCAGCCCGCGAAGCTCGCTGCCTTCGAGGGGCCCACACGCCTCCTTGTCCTTCTTCGCGCCCAGACGTTC
>JAUILJ010000939.1 GCA_030433055.1 Polyangia bacterium | reverse complement strand
CGCTCACGGCGCTCGGCTCCGTCAGGGCGATCGAGACCGACTGGGATCACCTGGACATCGCGATGTCTGCTTTTCCGCGCGGCTTCAACGAAGCGCTGGCATCAATTCGTCGCGTGCTGTGAGTGACGCGGGGGGAAACAGCGCCTGAACGCCGTCTCGAGCTGTCCGCTCGCCGGCTCTGCGCGCTTGCCTGGCTGTGCGCGTTGGCGGGCTGCACTGACCCTGCGCCTCGCTCGGAGCAGGCGCCCCCCCCGAAGGCCACCAAGGCACCCCCTGCGGTCCCGGGGCCGGCGCCGATGTGTCGCTTCGAGCCCGTCAGCGAGCTCGGCGCAACGACCGAGACGGCGAGCGAGCTGTGCTTCACGCCGCTGGTCAGCATCAAGCCCGCCAAGCAGGATGCAGGGGCTGATGCAGGCAGCGAGCTGGAGGGCCCCGACGGACAGGAGCTGAATCCCTCCTGCCCGCCGGAGATGGTGCTGGTGGAGGGCGACTACTGCCCCAAGGTGAAGCAGACGTGCAAGCGCTACCTCGACACCGGCTTCCTCTCTCATCATCGCTGCGCAGAGTTCGATGAGCACCCGGAGTGCCTGTCATCCGAGAAGCAGTTCATGCGCTTCTGCATCGACCGGGACGAATACGTCGCCCCCACACCTCCGGGCGAGAAGCCCGACGACCTGCCGATCGTCGACCAGTCGTGGGTGATGGGGCGGGAAATCTGCTCCAACCTGGGCAAGCGCCTGTGCTTCGAGTCGGAGTGGGAGTTCGCTTGTGAGGGCGAGCAGATGCTACCATATCCGTACGGATTCAAACGCAACAGCAAGATCTGCAACTTCGATCAGACGGATCTCGAGTACAAGGGCAAGCTCCGGGATCTGCGAAAGCCCGCCGAAGACCTACCCGAATGCACCAGCCCTTTCGGCGTGCGCAACATGGTGGGCAACGTCGACGAGTGGACGCACCGAGACGGCCGGCAGCATCCGTGGCGCGCCGCCCTGAGGGGAGGCTGGTGGCTCGCGGGCCGCAACAACTGCCGCGCCGCGACCACGGGTCACGACGAGTACTATCATGGCGCTCAGACGGGCTTCCGCTGCTGCGCGGCGGCCCGCTAGCGGCTGTAGCTGGGCTGCGAAAGAGGCCCGGCGCGCCTCACCCCCGACCCCACGAACAGCGAACGGGGATGATCCCGGAGGAACCATCCCCGCTACGGCTCGAACGCCGTGCGCCGTGCTCGAACGCTGCGCTCAGGAGCCGTGAGCAGGCATCGGCGCGCTGCCCTCGCCTCTTGGCGGCGACTTCGGCTCGGGCTTGCCAGTGATCCAGGCCTTGAGCCGATCCATGCTGAACGGTCGGCTCACCGCGAACATCGCCAGGCAACCGATGGCGAAGAAGAGCCAAGACTGAGCCGTGTACTTGTCGTCGACGAAGTAATACGAGTCGAGGAGCAGCTGGCTCGCGCCGCTTCCAATCATCATCATCGGCCCCACTCCTGGTCTTATCTTGGAGAGCACCGTCGCGATGAGGAACATGGAGAAGTAGTAGCAAGTCAGATCCGTGAGGGTCATGACGAGCACCAAGCCCATCGGCAGACCTACCCAAAGCAGCCGAGTGCGACGCATGGCCCAGACACCCCAGAGGGCGATCGCGAGCGCGATGCCATAGCGGATGGGCTTGGTCTTGAGATCGCGCTGGTGTCGCCCGTCCTTCCAGGGCTGGAAGGGATCGTCGAGGCTGTTGTCCCGCGTGAAACGCATGCGCCCATCCCAGGTGTGGGTCAGCATCGTCTTCACGCCCATGTGGTTCGTCAGGCCGGTCCCGGTGTGCAGCGTGATGTGCTTCCAGAACGAGGTGTACGAGTCGAAGCCGCCCGAGATCTTCGCGGATACGGGCACGAGCACGGCCACGCACAGCGCCGCGCCAGCGATCAACCGGCTGTGCTCGCGGAAGAAGCGAGTCTGACGGTAGCGCTCCCAGCCCGCCTTGAGCCCGCCGCCCTTGAAGACCATCGAGAGGAAGGTCGTCAGGATCACCACGCCGTAGCCCCAGAACAGACCCGCAGGGAAGACGCGTATCAGGCCGGACCAGGCCAGGGCTGCCCCGGCCAACATGAATTTCCGTTTCCGCGCGAGACAGATGGACGCCACCAGGAAGAATATCCAGTCCTGACGCAGGAACGCTCCACCGGTCCAGTAGAAGTTGGCGGGCGCATTACACCCCCAGAACACGGTGGCTACCATCATGGTGCGCCAGCCAAACGCCCAATAAATCAGCAGGACTATGCCCAAATGGAGCACGACGTCGATGGCTGCGAGCTTCTTGAAGAAGCCATCATCCGCGACGCCAAGATTGGAGAATATCTTCCCCTCCATCGTCCAGACCGGCGGCGGGTTGTAGCCGTGGTCCTTCAACATGCTCTTCCAGTACTCACCTCCACTGGCTGAGTTGCGGAACCACAACACGTCCTTCTTGAACGCCTCCCAGTCCTTGTCGGAGAAGTGGTCCTTGCAGTGGCCCGGGTTCTTGAGCACCTCGGTGTCCGGCACCGGCTTGATCAAGTTCTTGTGGGCGAGATCTCGGATCTCGCGGTTCGTCATTTCCGCGCCGAAACCCAGCTCTACCTCGGCCACGGCGGAGCACTCGTACAGCCGGGCGTAGCCGAGCTCCTCGAAGTACTTCGATCCCAGGTAGTAGTGATAGAACTCGTGGCGGTGGTAGTACTCGCTGTAGCGGGTGTTCGGGTTGCCGAAGTCGAAGTACGCGCCAAAGGCGAGGACGGTGAACAACACCGCCATCCCTTTCATCATCGACTGACTGAGCGGTTGCCGCAGCTTGCGCGCCCGGATCTCGTACATCAGCAGGACGGCGCCACCGAAGGTCAGGAGGTAGCGCACCGCGCGCATCACCCCGGTCCAGACCTCCTTTTGGAAGACCGGAGCCGTCCACATCGACGACGTGTCGGCCAAGAGGTGCGTGTTTAAGAAGGCAAGCAGAGCGTGCATGGCCGTCGTTCTCGTTCTCCGGAAGCTCTCAGAAACCAGCTCGTGTGGAGCGAGTCAAAGCGTGCGAACCCAGCCGTTTTGCGGGGCCCAGCCCTTGGGGCGTCGGGACGCTAGTACATGGCGCGGCAAAGGCCCACCCTCGTGGCAGGGGTGAACCGTTCGTTTTTCATGGGCGATCCATGCTCACTCTCCCGACCCAGTAGATTTTTGGGGGGAGGAAGCATCGACGCCCGAAATAGGAAACGGGC
>JAUILJ010000938.1 GCA_030433055.1 Polyangia bacterium | reverse complement strand
CATCGCCTCGACGCCCTGGCGCGAAATCCGCCGCGTCGCCCGCACCTATCAGTGCGCCGGGTTGCTGCTTGGACTGGGCCACCAGCGAACCGAGAACACAGCGCACCTGGAGGAACTGCTCGAGGCCGTCAACTGCGACGTGGCGTTCCTCCGGGCGCCCGACGGCTGGAGCCTGGATCACGCAAAACGCGTGCTGGTCCCGGTGGGAGGTCGCGGCGCTCAAGCAGAGCTGCGCGCACGGCTCCTCGGTAGCCTCGAGCGCGGGGTCGAGCGCGACTTCGTTTGGTTCAGCACCCAGCCGGAGAGCGCTGACGACGACGATCTGAAAGACGCGAGGCGCAAGCTCTACCGCCTCGCGGAGGACGCGACGACGCGTCCCCCGGAAGTGCTGGTCGAGCGCCACGCGTCCCCGGTGGACGCGATCATCGAGCAGGCTCAACACTGCGATCTGGTCGTGCTCGGCCTCCAGCGAGGCCGCGGTGGAACACGCTCATTCAGCGAAGTCGCGCTGCGCGTCGCCTACGAGTCTCCGTGTGCCGTCGTCCTGATCAGTCAGGGCGAGCGCGCTTGAGCTCTCGGCGCTAGCAGGGAGCGCTAGCAGGGAGCTCCAGCGGCGCGCTCGAGTTCGCCGAACGGGTCGAGGATGCCTTTCAGGAGCCCGCGCACCGTGTTTTGCCCCACGGAATCAGCAGCTCGCCAGGCCCAGTAGCGCCCCTCCCCCAAGACCAAACCAGCGAGCGGGGTGAACCACAAATCGAAGCCGCTCGGGCGTACTCCGTTGGCTTCGAAGCCGTACTCCCATGCTGCGCTGCTCGCTGCGGTGAACACCAGGCTCCCAGCAACTCCCAAGTGGCAGTGCCGAGCTCGCAAGTAGAGCTCGCTGCCGAACAAGCCGTGGCCAATCACGTTGATGTACCAAGGATCGCCGTCCCACTCGAACGCCCGGGCCTGGCTATCCCACTTGGGCGGCTGAGTGAACGCGGCCTCATAGTGCGCCCCCCAGTCGCGGGGAGGGTCAGCAAACGGATCGGGCCAGATATAGGCTTCGCCGATCCGCATGCTGAGCATCAGCGCCGACGCGTGCAGGCTCGGCACCAGCAGGTTGGGCTCCTGCAGCTCGAGACGGGCAGGCGCTGAAGGCTCATGGAGTTCCTGCGCGGCAACAACACCAGCCTGCGTGAGGGCGTAGCAGACGGTCAGCGCGAGCACGGTCCCTCGGAGCACGGTCCCTCGGAGCACGGGAGGAGCCTAGCAGGCCGCTGGTTGTCAGCGCCGCTGACCGTGCTGGTAGGCGGCATGAGTGGGGGGTGAGGCCGCCGGTTATTAGCTGGGAAAAACTCCAGAAAACCAGCGTACAAGACAACACTTCGCGTAACCTTACAGGGTCGCTCTCAGGCCTGGCTTGGAACTGAGGCGCGCGGGGACTCACACCGTTGCCGCTCAGGCGTGGTGGCGAGGTTCGTTGGTGCGGCGGGGGGACCAGCGCAGATGAGGGACTGACTACTCAGGCGGGTGCGCTTGTGTGCGAAGGTGTGCGTTACCAGGAGGAAACTATGCGTAGGCGGAATATTGGAAAGCGATGGGCGATCTCGGTGGGGACGGCGGCGGCGGTCCTGGTGGCTTCAACGGCTGCGATGGCCGAGTCCGCGCCCGAGACTCACGACGGCTTCTTCTTTCGAATTGGACCGACCCTTGGTCCTCTGAGCATCACAGGCAAGGCCGACGCTGGCGGTCCGGAGGCCACCTACAGCGGGTTCGCGATCGGCAGCGAACTGCTGCTGGGTGGCACTCCAGCAGACGGCCTGGTGCTTGGAGGAGGCTTGCTCTACTCGCAGGTTTCGGACCCCACGTACGAGTTTGGGAACGCTGAAGCGACCCTGGACGGAACGATGTTCATCGTGTCGACCAGCTTCTTCGCGCAGTACTACTTCGACCCCACCAAGGGGGCACACGTCCAGGCGATGATCGGATACGGAGGAATCGACTTCGTGAGCCAAGACGGCCAGAGCGGGGGCAACGATCCTGTCGGGCTGAACCTCGCGATTGGTGGCGGCTACGACTTCTGGATTGGTAGTGAATGGAGCGTAGGTCCCTTCCTGCGCATCCAGTACGCCAGCATGAGCCCTTCAGATGTCGAAGTGAGCTACAGCTACCTGTTCCCGACCCTCGGAGCCAGCTTCACGTATCACTGAGGCGAAACCGCCAGGGGAGAACCGGAGCCGCGCGGAATCTTCCGCGCGGCTTTTCAGTGCCCCATGTCCTTGATCTCGCCGCGCAGGCGCTCGCCGATCACGCCCAGGACGTTCTCGACCAGATCCTTCTCCGACGCGATCTGGATCTCGCCCTCGGTAGCGGTGTCGAGCACCGTGAACTTGTCCGAGTTCGTGATGCGCATGAGGTAGCGACCTTTGATGCTACCCGTGGCGATCTCGACCAGCAGCATGTCGGCGAAGAAGGATCCCTTGTCGAAGGTGTGCGCTTCCTTCGAGACCTTGGGCAGCTTCAGTGAGCGCTTCCGCACCACAGCGGCGTACTCCCAGGCGAGGCACTCTTCCCCCCACTTGAGCTGGTCATTCGAGAGCTCCTCGTCATCCTGGAAGCCGTGACACAGGTGGAGCGTCGTATCCCCGAGGTTTACTTCACCCGCCTCGTCGGACCGGTCAGGCTCCTCGAGCCACGGCAGACCCACCACGACGTACTTCTCGTCCTCGAGATTGCCGCTGAAGGGCTTGTTGGCCCGCACCTTCGGCTCTTTCTTCAGCTTGGCCGCGAGCCCATAGATGCCCTCTTCGACGTGCTTCTTGAGCTTGGGCTTGAGTTCCTTCGTCTTCGCGACGTTCGGGGACACGGTGGGCGCGGCCACCGGAGTGGGGTCTGGTGGCGACTTGCGTTGCTTGCAAGCCAGCAGTGGCACCGCCACCAGCGCAACTAGCGACACCACCAACCGCCCCCGACCCCACAGCGTTCGCGCCACACCCACCTCCAAGCCGAACACCCATGCGGAGTCCGTTGCGTGGTCGCGTCAACCACAACCCGAGGGCGCGCGTGGGACCCAATCGCGGAAACGAATGCGTGCTCGAGCAATTGTCAGCTTAGCTGACTTCAGCCGCCCAAGTGCCTCCGAATACCAGGCCTCCAGCCGTCCCACTTCCGGGACGCGGGATCCCGACAGCGGGACTGGGGAGCGAGACGGCACCACCGCCGCAACCAGATTTTTCCGCATGATTACTGCCACTTAGCAAACCCACTCCAGTG
>JAUILJ010000937.1 GCA_030433055.1 Polyangia bacterium | reverse complement strand
GGTGCGCGAGCACGAGACTGCCGCCACGGGGGGTCAGCGCCAGGCCGTAGTTCACTAGCCGCGCGGAACCGGTCAGGTGATCCGTCAGCACCATCACGCGCTGGATTTGCTGGCAGCTCGAGTCCAGGCGTCCTCCGTCGGTCGGAGCGGGCAGCAACATCACGGGCGTCGAGGTGGCCTGGGTCAAGACGTCGATGTGGGAGCCGAGGCTGAACGGGAAGTTTCGCGCGCGCCCATGGAGGTTGCGATACGAGACGATCAGGTCGGCCCGCGCCTCTTCGACCACGTCCAGCAATGAGCCGACATCACTGAAGCGCTCGCCGGAGACCGTCTCCAGCTCGATCTCGCCGAGGCAAGCCAGGAACTGGGCGGCATCTCGACCAAAGAGACGTGCCTCTTCGTCGGACAGGTCGGTGAACACGGCCACACGCTTGATCGGCACGACCGAGAACTCGAAGCGCTCCTTGGCGGCCGATTTGAACACGCTCTCGAACTCGTCCAGCTTGAGCATGGCTCCATCTTCAACATGCTCGCTCCGGCGTCGCAACCCGGGCGGGCTCCGACTCGCTGACCAGCGGGCTCCCCGCTTCGCGGCGTTTCGCCCGCTGGCTTCCACGGGAGATCTGCGTGGGCCGCGACGTATGTGGACAGACGGTCGTGGAGAAACAGCTGGGGTGATGCGCGCACAGGCGCTGATTCAGCTTGAATCCCCGGCCCACAGCTCCCGATTGCACCATGCGTTCAGGCCTCCTTCGGGGGCTGTCGTCATTTGTTCGCGCCGAGTTGGGCGCGATTGGAGTAGGGTAGCGGGGAGCGAGTCGCGAGGGCCATGGCGGTTGGAGTTCAGTTCTGGGGGGTGCGCGGGAGCATCGCATGCCCCTCGCCACAGCATGTGGTGTTCGGAGGGAACACCAGCTGCATCGAAGTGTTCTGCGGCGAGCATCGCCTGGTCCTCGATGCGGGCACTGGCATTCGCGGTCTCGGGCGCGCGTTCATGGAGAGCAACGTCAAGCGGGCTCACATCCTGCTGACGCACACCCACTGGGACCACATCAACGGTTTCCCGTTCTTCGAACCGGGGTTCCAGGCCGGTCACCATTTCGAGATCATGGCTGGGCACCTTGGCCCAGGAGGTCTGCGCGAGGTGTTCGCCGGGCAGATGGCTCAGCCGACGTTCCCGGTGCCCCTCGACGCCATGAAGGCGACCCTGGCGTTCTCTGATTTTCGTGCGGGTGACACGTTCACCCTGGAGAACGATCTCAAGATCCGCACGGCACCGCTGAACCACCCCAATGGAGCGACGGGCTATCGCATCGAGGGCATGGGCAAGAGCGTGTGCTACGTGACTGACACGGAGCACATCCCGGGCCAGCCGGATGAAAACGTGCTCGCGCTGATCGAGGGCGCGGATCTGGTGATCTACGACTCGACGTACACCGACGACGAGTTCCCCGAAAAGGTCGGCTGGGGTCACTCCACGTGGCAAGAAGCCGTGCGGTTGTGCACCCAGGCCCACGTGAAGAAGCTGGCGATCTTTCATCACGATCCCGAACACGAGGACGACTTCATGCGTCGCGTGGAAACGGACGCCCGCGCCATGTGGGACGGCGCGACGGTGGCTCGCGAGGGCATGCGCCTCACGTTCGGCTAGTGGGACACTCGCCCGGCGCTGAAGCGTCGGGTTCGGGGGTGAGACGCACCTGGCTCAGCGCCTGGGTCCGGATCTGCGGCGCCGTCCCAGGAGCAGCACGGTGAGCAGCCCAGCGAGGCTCACCCCCTGAACTGGCGGATCCTCCGCGGCGAGCCGACAACCACAGCCGGACTCCTCCGCCCCGTCCGTCTCGTGCGCTTCCTCGACCGACTGATCCAGCTCGCGCAGGTACTGGGCGAGCTCGGCGCGCTCCGTCTCGCTCAGGCTCGAGACGTCGCCGTGCTTGCCGCTCTGGGCGGCTCGCTCGAGCACTTCGTCCAGGGTCGCTGCGCTGCCATCGTGGAGATAGGGCGCGGTGGACCAGAGCCCGAGCAACGTCGGTGTGTCGATGCCGTCGAGGGTGTTCCCCAGGCGCAGGCCGCTGGCGGCGCTGAGCGTGCCCACGTCGTAGAGCGTGTCATCGCCGCTGTTGGTGAACGCCTCTCCAGAGTGACACGAGGCGCACTCGAGGCGCTCGAAGAGCTTCTGTCCGCGCTTGGCCTCGGCGCTCATCCCGCCGTGTGCCGTGCGGAACGGGCTGTCGGGGACGCGGTCGAGGCTCTGCAGGTAGCTCGCGAGCTGGTCGAGCTCCTTGCTCACGCCTGCCTTCTTCTCCCCCAGGGGAGTGTCGCGGCCCGCTTCGAAGTCGGCCTGAGCCATGAAGCCCAGGCCTCCGAAGGCGTTACGGATGTCGTGCTCGAAGTCCTGAACTTCGTCGAAGTTGCCGCTCCAGTGCAGGCGGCCCTGGCCACCGCGCTTGCCGCGCAGCGTGGTGGTGTTGCGCAAGCCCTCGCCGCGATTGGTGAAGTCCCAGACCCTGCCGTCCTGTTCACCATCCAGGTGACAGGTGGCGCAGCTCAGGTAGTTGTCTCGGCTCATGCGCACGTCGCTCGAGTCGTAGAAGATGCGCTTCCCGGCCAGCACGTCCGGCTCGAGGACCTCGCTCGTGGTCGTGGCGATCTCGTTGATTAATTCCGCGCGGTTACTCCCGGAGCCGATGAGCAAGCCGACGTCGTACACCGCCACGCTGCGGCTCAAGAAGCCTTGCACGTAGAGCCGCGCGCCGCTGTCGTCGAGCCACAGCCCTTCGGGCGCCTGGGTCGCGTTGTCGATCGAGCTGATGCGCCGACCGGAGTAGGCGTCGAGCACCTCGACGCTGTTGGAGCCTTCGGTTGCCACGAAGGCGATGTCCCCCAGCGGGCTGAGCTCGACGGCGCTCGGCAGATTGCGGTCGTCGAGATCGAGGCGGCGTGTGACGTCCTCGCTCAGCGGCTCGACGCTGATACGCAGGGCGACGGAGCGAACGGTCGACTCGTGAGTCAGCGGCTCTCCGTCTCTCCACCAGCCGCGGCTCGTGTTGTCCTTCTTGCCCACGAGCCTGAACAGGCACTTCCCGTTGCTCCGTTCGGCCCATAGCTCGCCGACCATCCACTTCTCCTTCGTGTCGTCAGTCGTGATCCGGTCGGCCCCATTGGGGCGGCGACCCCGCCGCGGGCGAGGCGTGGGGTTGGTGGCTGTGCGCGGCTACAATGTTAGCGTCATGGCAGGGTCCACTCCAGCGATCG